>JBAYVY010000089.1:0-11110 GCA_041674345.1 Phycisphaeraceae bacterium
GATGAGTACATATGTTGACCGCGAGGGGGCGGGTGTGTGAGGTGGGGGCATGGCCGGAAGCACGAGACAACAACCCGGCGGCGCGGTGTTTCACGCTCTCAATCATGGCAGGATTCCTAAATATATGTACTCATCCCCTTTTATTCCGCTTCCAGATGTTCAACGATATTCAACTATTGGCCGCGTGAGGTATAACATGCGGTGCTACTTCTGGTCCGTGCGCGTCAGCAGCGCGGGGCTGACGTTCCACTGCTGATGATCGTCGGTGAGAATCGTCGCGGTTTTGCGGTTGAGGCGGAGAATGCGGCCTGTCTTGGGCTGACCCGTTTGATCGGGAAAACAAACGTGATCGCCGGGGCCGAAGCGGGCGAGCATCGCGGTGCTGCGCGCCTGCGCGATCAGTTTCAGACGCTCGACGATCAGATGGTTGAGGCGGCGCAACTCATCCTCGTTCATCCGGCGAACCATCTCCGCCACGGCGGCGGGGTCGATCAAATCACGGCGTGGGTCGGTCATGCTGAAACTTCCACACAACAGATTCGGGTACTTTCGGGACGCATTGTGGCACGCCAGGACAAATGGAGCAACCGGCGACGTGGAAGCGTTTGTCGTAGCACCGCAAGTTATTGCGGTGCCGGGACGCGGCGCGCGGTGGTGCGATGTTGCGACGTGTTCCGGGCACCGGATTGACATGCGGTGCTACCTGAATTTCGTGCCGGGGTATTTTCTTTCCAGCGTGGCGATCCGGCGTTCGAGGCGGTCCATCTTTTGTTGTTGGCGTTGCCGATATTCCCGCGTCCCGCGGAACAGGTTGAACAATTCGCTCACTTTGGCGCGCTGGTCGGGCGTGAGTGATTGATAGTAGTCGGGCTTGTCTTTCGCCCAGTCGGGGGCGAGCGGGTGTTGTGCCGCCGGTGTGCGTTGCGATTCGCCGTAGCGCAGCCCCAGGCATTGGCGGCAGAGCAATCCCCGGAACAGGAGCGGGTGATAGCGGTGGATCAATTTCGTGACCAGTTCCGGGGGCATGACGGGGTGCAAAGATTTACTTGGAAGACCCAGCGACCAGGGCGCGGCGTGCGACAGAACCATGCGCACAATCGTGCCGTCGCGCCACTCGGCGGAAGTGCAGAGGGGGAGATAAAGTTTGAGACAGCGGCCGGGGAGGGAAGCCCCCGGAAGATTCGATTTTTGATTTGTGATTTTTGATTTGTGATTTGAAGAGGCGGGGCCACAACCCGGGCAGACCAGGAAATATTGCGTGAGACGTGCGTGGAGTTTGTGTCGTTCGATGCGGAGGGACTGCGACCAGTTTTGCGGGAGGAACAAGCCGCGCTGAAACCGCCGCTTGATGGCGTTGGACTTGTGTGTGCAATGGTCGCCGGCGGTTTGCAGGGGGAGTTGGTGATGGAAGAGGTATCGCAGATCGCGGGCGGTGAGTGTGATGTTGGGCCCCCGGTAGGCATGTTTGACGTCGCGGGTGCGGAGGACGAGACAGGCGGAGCGATCGACGCGGCGGGCGCGGTTGGTCCAACTCGGCGGGGTGTTCAATGTTTCGGTGAGTGGGTCGTCGCGCATGAGTGTCCCTCTATCAGAGGGACGGAGCGACATGAAATATCGCAAGAACGTGTCGCCCCCGGAGGAGAAAGCGGGACAGGTACAATCCTGTTCGGCGTGGTGATTGTTAATGGCGGATGAGTTTGTTGGCGGGGGAATCGATGAGGTAATCGCGCTCGAACTGATCGGCGGGGACGGGCCGGCCGAAGAGGTAGCCCTGGCCGAAGGCGCAGTCGATGGCCTGGAGTTGGACGAGGTGTTCGTCGGTTTCAACGCCCTCGGCGACGACGGACATGCCGAGGTTGGCGGCGAGCATGACGATGGCGTAAACGACGGCGACATGGGCGCGGCTCTGTGTCATGGCGAGGATGAACTCCCGGTCGATTTTGAGGACGTCGATGGGGAAGCGGTGGAGGGAGGCCAGTGAGGAATAGCCCGTGCCGAAGTCGTCCATGGCGAGCCGGATGCCGCGTTTGCGCAGATTTTCCAGCACGGGGATGACGGCGGCGGCGTTGTACGTGATGGCGCTTTCGGTGACTTCGAGGGTGAGGCGGCGGGGTTCCAGGTTGAAGTCGGTCAGGGCCAGATCAATGAGTTTGACCAGATCGTCGTTGGTGATCTGATATTTGGAGACATTGAAGCAGCCGGCGAGTTGGCGGGTGCGGGGAAAGCGATTGCGCCAATCGGCGATCTGCCGGCAGCAGGCGCGCATGGCCCATCGTCCGATGGGGACGATGAGCCCGGTTTCTTCGGCGATGGGGATGAAGAGGTTGGGCGAGAGCGTGCCGCGGGTGGGGTGGTGCCATCGGAGCAGGGATTCAAAGCCGTGCAGTTGACCGGCTTCGAGATCAACGATGGGCTGATAGACCAGTTGCAATTCATCGGCGTCGATGGCGTGACGGAGGTCTTGTTCGAGTTCGAGGCGATCGACGACTTCCTGGTGCATTCGGTTGTCGAAGACGACGCAGCGGCCCTTGCCGTCGGCCTTGGCGCGATAAATGGCGGTGTCGCTGTCGCGGAGCATGACATCGGCGTCGCTGCAAGCCGCGTCACAGCAGCGGATGCCGATGCTGCAATCCACGGTGACCTGATGTCCGCAGACAGTCAGCGGCTGGATGATGGATTGGCGGACGCGGTCGGACAGTTGAGCGGCCACGTCCTGATGGGGGATGTTTTCCAGGAGGATGGTGAACTCGTCGCCTCCCATGCGGGCGATGTAATCCACGGGGCGATTTCTGTCGTGGCGGCTCTCCGGGTCGTTGCGTCGAACGGCGTTTCGGAGCAGGTCGGCGACGGCGACGAGCAGTTGATCGCCGACGGCGTGTCCCAGGGAATCGTTGATGTGTTTGAAGCGGTCGAGGTCGATGAAGAGGATGGCGAATCGGCCGTCGGGATTGGCGCGAGTGCGTTCGATGCAGGCGGTGAGCCGGCGATGGAAGGCGGCGCGATTGGGCAGGCCGGTGAGGGCGTCGGTGTTGGCCTGCATTTCGAGTGCTTCGAGCAGGGCTTGCATGCGCAGGGCGGATCGGACGCGGGCGTTGAGTTCGGCGGGTTCAAAGGGTTTGGTGACGTAATCGACGGCACCGAGTTCAAAGCCGCGTGTTTTTTGAACGGTGTTGTCCGAGCCGGTGAGGAAGATGACGGGAATGTCGCGTGTGGCGGGGTGGTCGCGCAATTGGCGACAGGCCTCAAAGCCGTCCATGTCGGGCATCGACACATCAAGAAGGATCAGATCGACGGGATGACAACGCGCGAAGTGCAGGCCGTCGAGTCCGTTGTTCGCGGTTTCGATGTGAACGTCAAGTCCCTTGAGGCGCGCGGAGACGAGCCGGTGGATCATCACGTCGTCATCAATGACCAGGATCGTTTGGATGTGTTTCATGGGTGAGGCACCTCGATGGAGGACTTGGGTTGCGCGACGGCCTTGGAGCACAGAGCGCGGAGTTCGGCGGCGGTGGCGGCGAGGTTGTCGATCGCGGCGGCGTCGGAACGCGCGAGCATTTCCAGTGATCGGGCGACGTTGGTGATGGTGGGGAAGCCATACCCGCCGGCGGCCCCCTTGAGCTGATGCGACAGCGTGATGAGGGACTGGCGATCTTCATTTTTCAGTGCCTGGTCGATGCGATACATGCGTTCGGCCAGTTCCTTGACGAAGATTTCGACCAGTTCGATCATGTCGGGATCATCGGCGAATTGGCTGAACAGGGGGCCGTCGGACGAGGCGGTGGTGGGGGTGGGTGGGCGCTCGCTTGCGCTCGACTCCCCGCCTGCTGAACCCCCGGAAGCGGGCGGGCCGAGGGGGGGCGACTCAATGGGGGTTGGATCGGATTCGTCGAGATGAAGATGATGGTCGATCATTTGGAGGAGTTTGACGCGGTCAACGGGTTTGGTGGCGTAATCGTCGCAACCGGCGGCGATGCACTTTTCGCGTTCGCCGGCCATGGCGTGCGCGGTCAGCGCGATGATGGGCCAGGTGTATCCCTCGTTTCGCAGACGGCGAGTGGCCTGGTAGCCGTCGAGTTCGGGCATCTGCATGTCCATGAGAATCAGATCGAAGGTGGGTTTCCGCTCGGTGCCCAGATCGTTCCAGGCGGCTTCGCAGGCGAGCATGCCGTTATCGACGACGGTGACGTCGAAGCCGCTCTTGGTGAGCATATGTCGGATCAGCCGCTGGTTGTCCGGGCCGTCCTCGGCCAGCAGGACGCAGGCGTTGCGTTGGCGGCTGATGATTTTTTGCGTCTGTTCGGGCGTGAGTTGATCGGGTTTGGCGTAACCGGCTTCGCGCACGTTGGTGAGCATTTTGACGCCGTCGAGCGGGCCGGTGGGGAGGGTGAGTGTGAAGGTGGAGCCGAGGCCCTGTTCGCTTTCAACGCGGACGGCCCCGCCGAGTTTGATCGCCAGTTGTTGCGTGATGGCCAGGCCCAGGCCGGTGCCTCCGAAGCGTCGCGTGGTGGTTTCGTCGGCCTGCTGGAACGCCTGGAAGAGCGTGGCCAATTTATCCTTCGGGATGCCGATGCCGGTGTCCCGCACATCGAAACGGATCAACGGAGGATTTTCCGTCGTCTGTGTCTGGATGATGAGGCGAATGCAACCGCCGGCGGGGGTGAACTTGATGGCGTTGGTGATGAGGTTGATGAGCATCTGTCGCAGGCGGGTGGGATCGCTTTGGATGGTTTGGGGAATGGGACCGCGATAATCGACGGCGAAGTCGATCTGTCGTTCGCCGGCCCGGATGCGCATCAGCGAAGCGATGTCGGCGATCAGTTCGACCAGCACGACCTCGATGCGTTCGATGGTCATCTGCCCGGCTTCGATTTTGGAGATGTCGAGGATGTCGTTGATGATGGCCAGCAGGTGTTGGCCGTTGCGGCGAACGGTTTGAATGGCGTCGAGTTTTTCGCTGGGCGATTGGTTGGGATCGAGCATCATGTCACCGTAGCCGAGGATGGCGGTCATGGGCGTTCGGATTTCGTGGCTCATGTTGGCCAGGAAATGGGTCTTGGCGCGGTTGGCCTGTTCGGCCTGGTCCTTGGCCAGTTCCAGTTCCGCGGTGCGTTGGCGGACGCGATGTTCCAGCGAATCGTTGGCCAGTTGGAGTTCGCGGTCGTTCCGCTGGATTTTTTCGAGCATGGCGTTGAAACGGTCGGTCAGGTCGCCGAACTCGTCATTGGAAAGTTTGGCGGCCCGGACGGAATAGTTTTTCGTTTCGGCGACCTGATGCGTGGTTCGCACCAATTCACGGATGGGGCGGTTGATGATGCGGTTCAGCCGCATCGCCAGGAACAATGCGAGAATGATCGACACGGCGCCGATGCCGATGCCGGTCAAAATGCCGATGCGGCGTTTGGCCAGCAGCGATCGCATGTCATAGCGCAACAGCAGCGATCCGAGCTCCTGTGAATCCAGACGAATCGGAACCGAAACGACCAGGATGCGGCCCATGAAGTAACTGCCGGGGGGCATGGGAACATAGCGTTTGGTCGGGCTGAAGTCTTCGTTGGAATCGGCGAAGACCGAACCGTCGGGTTTGAACACATCCGCGCCCACGATATTGGGATCGGCGCGCAGGGCCGACATCATCTCTTCGCAGGACTTGGCGTCATTGAAGCTGAGGGCGCCGGCGAGGTTGAACGCCAGCATCTGCGCCTGCGTGGTCAGCGCCTCGACGCGCAATTGTTTGATCGACAAGCTGTCCAGGGTGACCAGCGTGGCGCAGGTGAGTGTGACGGCCAGGCCGCAGGTCGTGGCGACCAGCAGCAGTAACTTGACGTTGAAGGTGTAAAGTTTTCGCATGGGCATGGCGTGATCCTGGGGTCAGTGTTTAACGGTTCGCGCCAGACGCAGGAGGCGGGAACTGAGCGTCAGGTCGGATCGCTGGATGCTTTTGGAATTGGCGTAAAACACGATGCGACCGTCTTCCTCGACCAGGGCAATCATCGTGTCGGTTTTGGGGAAATCCGGGCCGTCGCCGATGGTCAGTGTGGCGCGGCTGTTCATTCGCGCGATCGCGACATCGGTTTGGGAACAGGCGTCGGCGGAGAAGATGACGATGTGACTTTTGCGCAGCGTGTCGATGGCGATGTTCCATGCCTGCTTGTAATCGTCGGCGTCACGGTATCGTTCACGCGGGGGCGGGAGCAATCGTCTCAGGGAGATTTCCCGTTCATGGATGCGCAGACCGTTCACGACATCATCAATGGATGTGTCGGTGACATCGCCGCCGACAATCACGACCACCAGCGGGCTGGCGGAATCGGCGAAGGCCTTGTCAGGCCAGGCGGTGAGCTTGACGAAGTTGAGAATGAACGCGGCCTTGACCATCGCCGCCTTGCCTTGCGCCTCGTCAGGCCGGGCGAAGGGCGCGAACGCCATGATGATGACGATGCCGAGCATCGCTTGTATTCGTCGAGTCGGGTTGACACGGAGCTTGTTCATATGAGCGACGGCCATGACCGCTGAAAAAGTCGGTTGTTCAGAAGCGATCAGTCATGGAGATACAAACGCCGCGTTGGATGTCGATGGGCAGGCGGTTGATTCGCGTGTCGAGATATTCGACGTGGCCGGAATCGAGCAGGTTTTGCCCCCAGACGCTGATTTCCAGGTTCGGCGTGGGGCGCAGGTGAGGCCGAGGCCCAGGCGGGCGTAGTCGGCGGGAGGCGACTGGGTGACGGCGCGTTCGCCGGCGAAAGAGAGGGCGGCGTTGACGTCCCCTTGTTTGTTCGGGCAGCCCCGACACGCTCGTCCCCCGCACCGACATCAATTCATCCAGCGACATCTCCACATATGGATTGGACGAAGCGTGGGACGACGCCGCTTGATTCATTCCCGCGGCCGTCGCCGCATCGGCGCGCAGGTCCGAGGAGGAATCATCCGCGTAAACCGGAGCGGTTCCCCATCCCGCCGCCGGCAACAGGACGCCGATCGCCCGGAGGGTTCGAGCGATCGCCCTGTCACGGCGCCGATCGGCGGACACCGATCTCGATCGCCGATTCACGACATGGGCGCGGCGACGTGTGATGTGAAAAAACGGATATCGGAGCATGGCGGAATCCCTTTCGGTTTCCTTCAGCCATCGGACCCGCCCCACCCAGGTGTTTTTATCGTCATAAACAAATCGGGAATGAAGCCCCAATCGCGGGGGAATGCCAATTCGCTTGACAGACATTGACCCATGACCATGACACGCGATTGGGAAACATGGGTTTGGGGTAAGAATCGGATTTTGAAGCGAGCGATGTAGCACCGCAAGTTATTGCGGTGCCGTGACGCGGCGCGCGGCGATGCGGTGGCGTACCGTGTTCCGGGGGCCGGGCACCGCATTGACATGCGGTGCTACTGCGGGATTACATGCGTTGGGGGACTTCGATGCCGAGGGTGGACAGGGCGAGTTTCAGGGCGTCGGCGGTGAGTCGGCAGAGGGCCAGGCGGCTGTTTCGCACGGCGGGATCGTCGGCGTTCAGCACGGGGCAGTTTTCATAGAAGGAAGAGAAGACGGTCGCCAGTTCGTAGAGCCAGCCGCACAGGTGATGAGGTTCGAGATTGCGTTCGACGGTGCGGAGTACCCCTGGAAGTTGAAGAACCTTTAACACCAGCGTGCGTTCGGCGGGGTGGGTGAGGGTGATATCAACGTTCGCGAAGCCGCAAGCGGCGGGGTCAGTTCCAGTTCCGGGGGCGGGGGCAATTAATTGCCCCCGCCGGAAGATGGACTGGATTCTTGCGTAGGCGTATTGGAGATAGGGGGCGGTATTGCCGTCCATCGCCAACATGCGTGACCAGACGAACTGGTAATCCTTGCGGCGATCATTGGCCAGGTCGGCGTACTTGATCGCGCCGATGCCGACGATGCGGGCGACTTCATCGAGTTCATCGGCGGGCAGGCGATCTTCGGGGGGACGACGGTTATTGATGGATTCGGCGACGGTGCGGGCTTTCTGTTGGGCTTCATCGAGGAGATCGACGAGTTTAACGGTGTCGCCGGAGCGGGTTTTGAAGGGTTTGCCGTCTTCGCCGAGCACGGTGCCGAAGGGGACGTGATCGAGCCGGACTTCGGGGCGAATAAATTCGCCCCGCCGGGCGCAAGCGAAGACTTTTTGGAAATGTTCGATCTGGCGGGAGTCGGTGACGTAGATGATGCGGTCGGCGTGGAGTTGATCGGCGCGGTAACGGATGGCGGCGAGATCGGTGGCGTCGTAGCCGAACCCGCCGTCGGCTTTGCGGACGATCAGGGGCGACTCGAAGGGCGGGATGAAAACGCACAATGCGCCGTCGCTGATTTGCGCCACGCCGGAGTTTTCGAGATCGGCGGCGACCCCCGGAAGTTTGTCGTTGTAAAAACTTTCACCCCGGATATCGTCTAGAGTAAGCAATACCCCCAACCGTTCATATATGGGTTGAAAATGTCTCTCTGACATTTCGACGAGCATCCGCCATCCCATTAAGGTTCTCGCATCTCCCGACTGCAATGCAACTACTCGCCGGCGTGCTCGATCTGCAAAATCTGGTTGCGCATCAAATTTAGCTTTTGACTCTTTATAGAATTTGTCTAGATCCTGAATCAAAATGTTCCCAGCTAGTTTGCGATTCAGTAATCCCAAGTCATTCAAATGTTCGATCAACATGCCGAACTGCGTGCCCCAGTCGCCGAGGTGGTTTTGACGGATGACGGTGTGGCCTCGCTGTTGGAGGACACGGACGAGGGCGTCGCCGATGACGGAGGAGCGGAGGTGTCCGACGTGCATTTCCTTGGCGACGTTGGGTCCGGAGTAATCGACGACGATGGTTTGCCCCCCGGAAGTTGTTTTCGCAACACTTCCCTGTCGCAGTTGCATCATCATCTCGGCGGCGGCGTCGGCGAGGCAACGGTCGCCGAGTTTGATGTTGATGAACCCAGGCCCCGCAACTTCCGGGGGTTCTTCACAGATGTCCTGCCATTGCAGGTGATCGACGATGGCTTGTGCGACATCGCGGGGTTTCTTGCCGAGCGATTTGGCGAGGGACATGGCGACGTTGGCCTGGTAGTCGCCGAACCGGGGAGACTTGCCGGGGACGATGATCGGATCGACTCCCCCGGAAGTTAAGCCGGCATGATCGGAACCCAATGCGGCGGCGATGGCGGCGGCGAAGCGTTCGGTCAGTAGTTGGAGGGGGTCTGGCATGGTGGGGTATGGTCGTGGGGGAGGGCGGATGCGTCAAGTGAAAGTCGGAAGTGGGAAGTCGAAAGTGGGAAGTAAGGAGTCCGAACCGCAACTTCCGACTTGCGACTTGCGACTTGCGACTTTATCTTCGCTTGACCATCGTGTGAGGTGCGGTTTTAATGGCGGTGTTGTGGAAGGTGGCCGCGGGCGCAAGGCAAGCGGCGACCGGCAGGTAGAGCCAACCACACGCACAAGCCCACCCTGCTGATCGGCGTAGCAACCAGCAGAGGCAAACACCGCGTTCACACCCTGATTTCGGGGTCTGACTTCCTGGGGCTGACTTCCGGGGGTTGATTTTCGGGGGCGGATTCCGGGGGCGCGGCGGGCGGCGACCAATCCCATGGAGGTCCATCGCATGGCCAGTTCGACTGATTGTTGGGGGATTGAAGTAGGCGCGAATGCGATCAAGGCGATCCGCCTGCGTCGAAGCGGGGGCCAGGTGAGTATCGCGGACTTCGAGGTGATTCCGTTCAAGAAGGTGCTGACCACGCCGGACATCGACGTGGACGAGCAGGTGCGCGTCGGGCTGGACCAGTTCATCTCGCGTCACCCGATCGGCAAGAGCACGGTGATCGTGTCGGTGCCGGGGCATATGGCGTTCGCGCGATTCGCCAAGCTGCCTCCGGTGGAGCCGAAAAAGATTCCCGACATTGTGAAGTTCGAAGCGGTGCAGCAGATTCCGTTCCCGATCGAGCAGGTGCAGTGGGACTATCAGACGTTCCAGGCGGCGGACTCGCCGGACGTGGAAGTGGGGATTTTCGCCATCACGAAGGATCGCCTGCTTCCGTGGCTGACGAACTTTGAACATGTGAACATGCCGGTGCATGCGGTGGTGCTTTCGCCCGTGGCGATCCTGAACGCGATGATGTACGACCGGAACCTGGACGCGTCGTCCAAAGGCACGATCGTCATGGACATCGGCACGCAGGCGACCGATTTAATCATCATCGAGGGCGGGCGGGCGTGGCTCCGCACGATCCCGATCGGCGGCAACCATTTCACCGACGCGCTGGTTCGCAGTTTCAAACTGTCATTCAGCAAGGCGGAGAAACTCAAGCGCGAGGCGGCGACCAGCAAATACGCCCGCCAGATTTTCCAGGCGATGCGTCCGGTGTTCGTCGATCTGGTGCAGGAAGTGCAGAAGTCGCTGGGCTATTACCAGTCGCTGAATCGTGACGCGGCCCTGACGCAATTGCTGGGGCTGGGTTCGACGTTCCGCCTGCCGGGGTTGCAGACGTTCCTCAAGCAGCAGCTCCAGATGGACATTGAGCGGCTGGACACGTTCCAGAAGATCGCGGTGGACGATCGCAAGGCGGCGACTTTCGCGGAGAACGTGCCGGTGTTCTCGCCGGCTTACGGATTGGCGCTGGCGGGGCTGGGGCTGGAAAAGGTCAGTTGCAATCTGCTGCCGATGCCGGTGATTCGCAGGCAGGTGTGGAAGGCCAAGCAGCCGTGGTTCATGGGAGCGGCGGCGGTGGCCGTCGGCGGCGCGGTGCTGGCGTACACGTCGGTGATGCTGGCCGGGGGGCGATATAACTCGTCGGAAAATCGGACGAAGCGAGGCCAGATCGAAACGATTCTCAACCGCGCCGAAGAGGCGCACAAGAAGTGGCGTGATGTCGAACAGCAGAACGATCCGCGCGGGCGCATCGGCAACATCAACCGCATGTTGGATTACCGCGATGTCTGGCCGGTGATGATGCGCGATATCGACCGGGCGATCGCCGCGATGGAGCCGCAACCGGCCGTCATCGCCGGCGACCTGGCGGAGATCGACAAAATCCCCCGCGAAAAACGCCGCATGATCTTCATCGAATCGCTGACCAGTACTTACGAATACGCGCCCGGTGAACAGGGCAAGC
>JBAYVY010000090.1:0-11036 GCA_041674345.1 Phycisphaeraceae bacterium
CCCAGCAGCGACAGTTCCTGCGACAGCCGGGCGCGTTCGCGGCGAACGTCCTGCCAGGTGATCGCCGCCTCGCCCCGGCTCTCCAGCGCGGCGGTCGCCACCTGCTGCGCGACGGCATCGACGTTGTAACTGTCCTTGGTCTTGGTCAGCATCGGCTCGATCAGCGACGGGTCGCCCACGCCGTAGCCGAACCGCAGCCCCGCCAGCGAATAACCCTTGCTCATCGAACGCAGCAGGATCACATTCGCGCATCGCCGCACCAGTTCCGTCGCGTCGTGTTTCAGATCGGGATCGACGAAGTTGACATAGGCCTCGTCAATCACCAAAACCCCCTGAAAGTTTTGTGCGATTTCCTTCAGCGCGTTCACGCCGGTCAACCGGCCCGACGGCGCGTGGGGGTTGACGATGAACGCCAGTTGAACGCCGGCGTCGTTGAGTTTCTCCGCGTAATCGGCGGGCAAACGCCACTCGTCATCCAGCGGCACGCGCACCATCGGCGAGCCGTGAATCTCCGCCAGCACGGGATACAACGAATAACTCGGCTCGGCCATGCCGATCGGCTTGCCCGGTTCGACGAAGGTGGTGATGACCAGCCGCAGCAGTTCGTCCCCGCCGTTGACGGCGATGATGTGGTCGGGCGTCAGTCCGTGCATGTTCGCGGCGACCTGGCGGAAACGTTTGGCCAGCGGGTCGGGGTATCGCCGCAGTTGATCGGCGGTGACGGCCTGCAACGCCTTGAGCACCGGAGGCGGAGGCGGGTAGGGGTTTTCGTTGGTGTTGAGCTTGACGACGTTGTCGGCGCTGGGCTGTTCACCGGGCGTGTAACCGTTCATTGCCGCGATATGGGGGCGTTGGTAAGACATTTTTATTAACCGCAGAGACGCAGAGGCGCGGAGAAGAAATTATTTTTTGTTGAGAACAAGACGTTTCATGCTGTCGCGTAAAACAGGGCTGTGAAAATTAAACAACAAGCCGGTGCCGATGCCGCTGAGTTTCAGATACGTCAGCAATTGTGCTTCATGCACGGGTTGCAACGCATCCACCGTCTTCAATTCCACAATCAAACGATTCTCGATCACCAAGTCTATCCGATATCCCACATCCAGTTGAACATCTTTGTAAATGATCGGCAACGGCTTTTGTCGTTCAACGGCGAGGTTCCGCAATGTCAATTCATGGCATAACAATGCTCATGTGCGGATTCAAGCAGGCCAGGCCCCAACGTGCGATGCACCTCAATCGCAGCACCAATCACCGCATATGTAAGCGGATCCCGTTCCACAACACCGTGACCCACGTTGTTTCCTGTAATCAATTTTCACCTCTGCGTCTCTGCGCCTCTGCGGTTAATTTTTCGTCCTCGCCCGCACGGAGGCCGCGTGGGCGTCCAGGCCCTCGGCTTCGGCGAGGGCGGCGATGTGGTCGATCGTCCTGGCGTCGGGGCCTTGGGGGTAGTGTTCGACGCTGGAGCGTTTGAGGAAGGTGTAGGCGCTGATGCCGCTGGTGAAGCGGGCGGTGGTGCCGGTCGGCAGACAATGCGACGGCCCGGCGTAGTAATCGCCGCTGGCCACCGGCGTGCGGTCGCCGAGGAAGAACGCCCCGCCGTTGCGAAGTTTCTTCAACACGTCATGCGGATTGCCGACGGCGAGCGTGACGTGTTCGGCGGCGAAGGTATCGACCCATTGCAACGCTTCGGTTTCATCGACCGCCAGAATCGCCGCGGACCAGTCGCGCAACGACTGGGCGATCACATCCCGCCGGGCCAGACCGGGCAGTTGCGTCACGATTTGGGCGTTGATGCGCTCGATGATTTTCGCGCTGGTCGAAATCAGAAAGCACGAACCGGGATCATGCTCGGCCTGCGCGAGCAAGTCGGCGGCGATCATGGCGGGGTCGGCGGAGTCGTCGGCGAGGATGACGACTTCGCTGGGGCCGTAGAATCCGTCGATGCCCACCGTGCCGAACACCTGCCGCTTGGCCTGCTGGACGAAGGCGTTGCCGGGACCGGCGATGAAATCGACGGGCTGGACGGTGTCCGTGCCGAAGGCGAGGGCGGCGATCGCCTGCGCCCCGCCGATGCGATAGACCTCGGTGACGCCGAGCAGGTGACAGGTGGCCAGGACCAGGGGGGATACATCGTCTTGCTGGTTTTGTTGAGCTTGCGCCGAGGTTTCAGCCCCCCTCTCCCGGCCTCCCCCGGAGGGGGAGGAGGAGGAAGAGCGTGTCGGCGGGGGGCAGACGACGGCGATTTCTTTGACGCCGGCGACCTGGGCGGGCACGACGGTCATCATCACGGTCGAGGGATAGGCCGCGCGTCCGCCGGGCGCGTGTGCGCCGACGCGGCGGATGGGCGTCCAGCGCAGGCCCAGCGCCGCGCCGTCGAGGGTCAGCGTTTTCGGATCGGCGGGCAGGATGTGCGATTGGTAGGTTCGCACGTGTTCGATGGCGGCGAGCAGCGCGTCGCGCACCCCCGGAAGCAATGAACGCTCGGCTGCTTCCAGTTCGTCGGCCGTGACACGGATGCGGTCCGGCTGGAATGTCGGGTCGGTCCATTTCCGCATGTAACGCACGACGGCTTCGTCGCCGTGTTGTCGCACGTCTTCGAGTATCGCCGCGACGGCGGCGGCGGTGTCGCCGGTCGCCGCCGATTGACCGCGCAGACGGGCGAGCAATTGTTCCAGCGTCGCCCGGTCTTCGGCGACCGCCATGTTGAGCATTCGCAGGGTCATGGTGTTCATCGTAGTAATCCCGCCGCCTCGCGGCAATGAGCGGCACGCCGAACGCCCCTCGCCCGCTTACGGACTGTTTCACAACCTGATCGCGGCCGGAATCCTACCTACCTGAATTCGGGATAAGTGGATATCCCGAAAAAAGTCACCCAAGCCGGCTTGCGATTGGGGGGCCCGCCAATGACTTTGTTTTCAGTGAAACCAAAGTCATTGACATCAACGTTTCATTCACCTTACGCAGCCGCCCTGATTGATCCGGTGAACCCCGACGCCGATCGACTTGCCGATAAAACCGCTTGTGCGAGGGCGTGTGAGAAGCGGTTGATCGACGCAAGCCCTTCTCACACGCTTTCCAAGTCCGACAGGCGGTTAAGCGGGCCGCTCCATGACCGTGCTCAGCAGTCGCAACGCCGCGCCGCCGAGCAACCCGCCGATCAGACCGGCGAGTACCAACGAGCTGAATAGGGGACCGTCGATGACCTGCAAATCATGCAGGAACCAGGCGACGACGAGGGAGGTCGGGCCTGGGATGGCGAGAATCGCGCCGCAGCGCATGCCGTCGCGTCCCCGGCCGCCGAGCAGACGGATCATGAGCCACGCGCCCAGGGCGCGGGCATCGCAGAGGGCGATCAGGGCGGCGAGCGCCAGCCAGGGGTGGAAGTCAACGGGGACATTGACGGACATGCCGACGAGCAGCGCGAGGATGGGGCCGATCAGACGCATCAGCGTTCGCGGGTCGAAGTTGGGATGAATCAGCACCTGCCCGGCCAACCAGGCGGCTCCCGGAAGCAGAACCCCCGGCGGCAACGATGACGGACCTTGCAGTCCTTTCATGCCTCCCTGATCGAGCATCAGCCACGCGGTGCCGAACGCCAGTCCGATGAGCAAGCGCCACGCGGCCCGCGGCTTGTCGCCGCGCGACACCATCGCATCACAGGCGCGGGCGAGCAGCGCCAACACAAGGTAAGCCGCCATGAGCATCGGAGCGAGGCCGATCTTTGACTGTGCGAAAGCGGGTATCGCCAGCGCGATCGTCAACAACCACCATGCGACGGAGGTGAGCAGGGCGCGATCATCCTCATTACAACCGGTGAGGTAACGCTTGCTGATCGGCAACGCGGCGGCGGCGCAACCGGCGGTGAGCAAGGCCCGGATTCCGGGTTGGGGGGAATCGGCCAGCAAGAGCCACGCGGCGCCGAACGCGGCGCCGCTGATGCACACGCCCGCCCCCAGCGCCACCGGCAACGCATCACCGAGGCGGCGCGGTTTGTCACCGGCGGCGATCAACAGCAACAGCGCGGCGATCAGCAGCGTCAGCGTGCGCGTCGCATCGTGATGGCGTCGGACCTCGGCGGCGTGCGTCTCGATCAGCGGTTTAAGCTCGGCGGCGTGTTGGGCGTCCAGTTCCCGTACCGCTTCGTCCGTGACCCCTGTCCCGACCAACGTCTGACGTTCACACCGATGTGATTCAGTGTATTTTTCAATCGCGTGCATCTGGGGCTGGCCACCGATGAAAAACGGCTCGAATGAAAGCCCCGACCCATGACTGCGGAACACCGCGCCCAACGCCAGGCCGACCATCAATGCGCCGGTCCAGCCCGGCAATCGCACCCTCCGCGCCAACCATGCCGCGCCCAATGCCAGCACGGTGGCAATCAGCCCCTGCATCGCCATGATGGGCGGAAGATGTTGCATGATGAGGGTAGGGTAACTGAAAAATGACGAATGACGAAATAGGGAGAGCCAACAGCCAACAGGCGGGCGGATGGTATTACTCCTGTTGGCTGTTGGCTTGTGGCTGTTGGCTTTTCGTCATTCTCCTTCCGTCCGGGCTGGCGTCCGCCGCCCATGCCACTTACGATGTGTTCCGCCAATCACGCCACCATCGGAGCTGCGCATCGTGAAGCGAATCGTCACCCTGTTGTCCGCCGTGCTGCTCGCCGGTTTCCTCACCGGCTGCGGCGACAAACTCATCGTCGCCACGCCTGTCGTCACGCTGGATGGCGTTGAAATCGTCGATCGCACCTCCGAAGGCGCACGCGCCCTGATCCATCTCACCGTCGCCAACGACGGCGATGTGCCCCTGCCCCTGACCGACGCGGGTTACACCCTCACGCTCGCCAACGCCACGTACTCCGGCGGAACCAACCCCAACGCCACGCTTCCGGCCAAGGGGTCGCAAGCCATCACGCTTCCCGCCGCGGTCACCGGTTCCCCCGCCGAGGTACCCAACGGTTGCTCCTACACGCTCAGCGGTTCCATTCATTACGAACCGCCCGGCCAGATTCGACAAGTGCTGACCGACATGGGCGTACCCCTGCCATCCGTCAGTTTCAACGGCAACGGCAACACCACCGGATCGCCGACAGAGCGGGCCGCAATCGAAGACAAACCCGCCCCCCAAACCGAGGCAGAGCGAAGCGCCGACCCGGGTTCTTCCGCCCCCGGAAGTGAAGCTACCGAAAGTGAAGCTCCCGCCCCATGACCTCATCTTCGATCCAATGGGTGGTATTCGATCTGGGCGGTGTGCTGGTTCGCATCTGTCACCACTGGCGGCAGGCCGCAGATCGTGCCGGTCTGCCCAACTTCATGGACGTCGATGACCCGGTCGTGCGTGACGCGATCCACCAGGTGCTCGCCGATTACGAAGTCAACGCCATCACCTCCGACGATCTGCTGACCCGGCTGGCGCGAATTTCCACCGGCCACTCGCCCGCTGATATCCGCGCCATCATCGACGCCTGGCTGATCGACCTGTACGACGGCGTGGGCGATCTGCTCGACGATCTGCACCGGCGTAATCTGCGCACCGCCTGTCTGTCCAACACCAACGATCTGCACTGGCGGCTGATGTTCAGCGATCCGCGATTCGCCGCGCTGGGTAAACTTCAGCATCCGCTGGCCTCGCACCTGATCGCCGCGCGCAAGCCGCAACCGGCGATTTACGAGCATCTCGAAACCGTCACGCGGGCCGCCCCGTCGGGCATCCTCTTTTTCGACGATTTGCCGGCCAACATCGAAGCGGCGCAAGCGCGCGGCTGGCGGGGTCGATTAATCGACCCCGCCGGGGACACCGTGCGGCAGATGCTCGCCGGTTTGCGGGATATGATTTCTGATTTTTGATTCTGATGTCTGATTTCTGATTTGTCGTCACGGTTTGCCGGGGGGGGTGTCGGAAAAATCAAAAATCAGAAATCCGCAATCAGAAATTCTTTCCTCCGTCCCTTACAATCATCGGCATATGACCACGACCGAAATTTCCGTTGCCGTGCATCGCATTGAGGTTCACCCTCTCCACGCCGCTGACGATCCGGTCGGGCGCTCCGTTTTGCACGAAGCGAATGAAATGGGTCTGAGCGAAGGGCTGCGGGACGTGCGATCGGCGCGGGTCTATCTCATCGAAGCCGCGCTGGATGAAGCCACCCTCCATCGCATCGCCGGCGAACTGCTCGCCGATCCGATCAACCAACGCTACGTGGTCGGCGCCTCTGCTTCCGGGGCCAAGCCGGGGCAGAGCGATAGCGCCGCCCCGGATTCTTCTACTTCCGGGGGTGCCGTCATTGAAGTTCACTACCTTCCGGGGGTCATGGACCCCGTCGCCCAATCCACCGCCGACGCGATCCGCGAAATGCTGGAGGGACAAAGGGACGAAGGCACGAAGGCACGAAGTGAAGAAAACGCCTCCGCCTCTGATCCCTCCGTCCCTTCGTCCCTCCGTCCCTTCGTCCCTTCCCTCTCCGTCCAGACCGGCTTCCGCTACGACTTTCTGGGCATTGACGTCGATCATGCCCAACTCATCGCCCAACGCCTCCTCTCCAATCCCGTCGTCCAACACATCACCACCGAACCCTTCCATCCCGCCGCCTTCCGCAAGGGTACGCCTTATCAGTTCAAACTCACGCACATCGCGCTGCGCGATCTGGACGACGACGCCCTGAAAAAAATGAGCCGCGAGGCGCATCTGTTCCTGTCGCTGGAAGAAATGAAAGCGGTGCAGCAATACTTCCAACAAAGAGGCAGCGACCCGACCGACATCGAATTGGAAACCCTCGCCCAAACCTGGAGCGAACACTGCGTCCACAAAACGCTCAAAAGCCGCATCAGCTACAGAGAAGTCGGAAGTGAGGAGAAAGGCGGAAGTGGGAAGGCGGAAGGCGGAACCCCCGGAACTACCGGCCCTGCCTCTGAACTTCCCACTTCCGACTTCCGACTTCCCACTTTCCCGCCACTTCCCACTTCCGACTTCCGACTTCCCACTTGCGCCGCCGGTCGCCCCGGTCACACCGTGCAGCCGGACGGCACGGTCATCATCGACAATCTCCTGAAAAGCACCATCGCCGCCGCGACGCATCGTCTTACGCAGGTCGATGGCATTGACTGGTGCATCAGCGTCTTCAAAGACAACGCCGGCATCATCAAGTTCGATGAGTCGGATGCCGTCACCTTCAAAGTCGAAACCCACAACCACCCCTCCGCCATCGAACCCTACGGCGGAGCCGCCACCGGCATCGGCGGCTGCATCCGCGACACCATGGGCACCGGCCTGTGCGCCAAACCCATCGCCAACACCGATACCTTCTGCGTCGCACATCCCGACCACTTCAGCGCCAGCCCCGACCCCCGGAATCCCGACCCCCGGAATCCAGCCCCCCTCGAAACCCGAAACTCGACGGCTTCGACAGCGGCTCTGCCGCTCAAACCCGAAACTCACCCCCTCCCCAAAGGCGTTTCCATCCCAAGCGCATCCTCAAACAAATCGTCGCCGGCGTGCGAGACTACGGCAACCGCATGGGCATCCCCACCGTCAACGGCGCGGTTTACTTCGACGACCGTTACCTCGGCAATCCCCTGGTCTTCGCCGGTTCGGTCGGACTGATCCCCCGCGACCAATGCTTCGGCGCGGCCAAACCCGGCGACCGCATCATCGCGCTCGGCGGACGCACCGGCCGCGACGGCATCCACGGCGCGACCTTCAGCTCCGCCGAACTCACCGACACACACGCCGACGAATTCTCCCACGCCGTCCAGATCGGCAACGCCATCACCGAAAAGAAAACCCTCGACGTCATCCTCCAGGCGCGCGATCACCAAGACGGCTGCCTTTACAGCGCCATCACCGATTGCGGGGCCGGCGGCTTCTCCAGCGCCTGCGGCGAAATGGGCAGCCAAATCGGCGCGTTCGTCCAACTCGAAAAAGCGCCCCTCAAATACGCCGGTCTGTCCTACACCGAAATCTGGATCAGCGAAGCGCAGGAACGCATGGTCCTCGCCGTGCCCCCCGACAATGTCCCCGCCCTGGCCAAACTCTGCGATGCCGAAGACGTCGAATGGTGCGACCTCGGCCACTTCGGCACCGACAACGCCGAACTCATCCTCACCTACGAAGACCATGAAGTCGGACGCATGGCCATGCACTTCCTCCACGAAGGATTGCCGCGGACCATTCGCAAGGCCGAATGGTCCGCGAAACTCGAAACCCGAAACTCGACGGCTTCGACAGCGGCTCTGCCGCTCAAACCCGAAACTGATTCCCGTGACTACGAAAAATCACTGCTGGCGTTGCTCGCCCACCCCAACATCGCTTCCAAACACTGGATCGTCCGTCAGTACGACCACGAAGTCCAGGGCGGCTCCGTCATCAAACCCCTCGTCGGTCCCCGCGCCGATGGCCCCTCCGACGCGGCCGTCCTCCGTCCCAAACTCGACACCGACCAGGCCATCGCGCTCTCCAACGGCCTGGCCACCATGCTCGGCGACATCGACCCCTACTGGATGACCCTCGCCGCCATCGACGAAGCGGTGCGCAACGCCGTCTGCGTCGGCGCCGACCCACGCAAGATCGCCATCCTCGACAACTTCTGCTGGGCATCCTGCGACGACCCCCGGAATCTGGGTTCCCTGGTGCGTGCCGCCGAGGCGTGCTACGACGGCGCCATCGCCTACAAAACCCCCTTCATCAGCGGCAAAGATTCCCTCAACAACCAGTTCACCACCGAGGCCGGCCAACGCATCGCCATCCCGCCCACTCTCCTCATCAGCGCCATCGCCATCGTCCCCGATATCACCCGCTGTCTCACCATGGACGCCAAACACGCAGGCGACATCCTCCTCCAAATCGGCGAAACCACCAACGCAATGGGCGCTTCGCATCTTGCCGCTTGCGGCTTAGCAGCAACCAACAGCGACATCCCCCGCGTCAACCTCCAATCCGCCCCCCACCAACTCGCCACCGTCGCCGCATTGATCGAACAACAACTCCTCGCCTCCGCACACGACTGCTCCGAAGGCGGCCTCCTCGTCGCCGCGTCCGAAATGGCCTTCGCCGGAAACCTCGGCCTGTCGCTGAATCTGCACGCCGTCCCCCGCCCCCGGAACGATAACCTCTGCGACCTCGCCGCCTGCTTCGCCGAAACACCGTCGCGCATCCTCGTCGAAGTCGCCCCCGATCATCTCGAATCCGTCATCCGCATCCTCAAACAAGCCGACGTCCCCTTCGGCGAAATCGGACGCTTCAACGACTCCGCCACTCTCACCGTCCGCTCCCACGACGCCGGCCGACTCCTCAGCATCGACATCGAAAAACTCCGAAACACCTGGCGCAAACCCCTCGACTGGTGAACATACCCCATGACCCCCCAAACCCTCATCCTCCGTTCCGCCGGCACCAATTGCGATGTCGAACTCGCGCACGCCTTCCATCTCGCCGGTTCCGATACCCAATCCATCCACCTCAACGCGCTGATCGAACACCCCGAACGTCTCGCCGAGTTCGACATCCTCGGCTTCCCCGGCGGCTTCAGCTTCGGCGACGACATCGCCGCCGGTCGCATCCTCGCCAATCGTCTCAAGCACCGTCTCTATCCCGCGCTCCGCGATTTCGTCGCAGCCGGTAAACCCGTCATCGGCATCTGCAACGGCTTCCAGGTGCTCGTCAAACTCGGCCTGCTCCCCGACTTCGATCCCCAACGCGACATCCAACCCCCCACCCAAACCGCCACACTCGCAGACAACGCACTCCCCCGTTTCACCGACCGCTGGGTCTCGCTCCGTGCCGAACCCCAAAGCGTCTGCATCTGGACCAAGGGCCTCGACGAGTTGCAACTCTGCATCGCACACGGCGAAGGCCGCTTCCTCGCTGACGATACCGTCCTCGATCAACTCGAAACCAACCGCCAAATCGCCCTCCGTTACACCGACAATCCGAATGGTTCGATGCGCGACATCGCCGGCGTCTGCGATAAGTCCGGCCTCGTCTTCGGCCTCATGCCCCACCCCGAACGCCTCAACCACCCGACCAACCACATAAATTGGACCCGCAACGCCCCAGCGAGCCGGGGCGTCCCCGCCCCCGCCCCCCAACTTCCGGGGGCCCTCGGCCTGACCTTCTTCCGCAACGCCGTCGAATACGCCCAAAAAGCCCATCATTCCCCTGTGTCATAACATCCCCCTCGGCCCGCCCGCTTCAGCGGGCGGGGAGTCGCCCGACGCACAAATCGCGCCTCATGCAAGCAGCCATCCCACATCGCCTGACCACATCGACCACCGCGATTTCCCCGCCGCCCCGGTCAACGCGCTCATCGAATCCGTTCTGCGAAATCAATGACCCGACCGTCCCCCGTATAATGCCACAATCGGCCCGCCCGCTTCACTTCCGGGGGCGGGCGGGGAGTCGCGCATCGCCCTGGGGCATTTGCTATGGGGCATCCCACCAACATCACCCTTCGCACAGCACCCGAATACCGTCGCATCCTCTGCTATGAATGGGCCGGCGCGGTCGCACTGATCGCGTTGATGATCCTCATCGACCCCTGGCTCCCCCCGTCCGCGGATCGGCCCACGTTGTCCGAGCGGGTCACTGTCACCACAACGCTGTTATCCGTTTTGTTGATCGCGCAAACCTTCGCCACGTACAACTACCGCCTCGTACTCGACGAAACCGGCCTCCACCGCCGGCGCTTCGGCGTGTGGGATCACTGGCCGTGGTCCGATTTTGAAAGCGGCTTGGTCGAACAGGACGCGCTGGGCCAATTCGTCAATCACGCCCGTCGTTGGGGCACGCGCACGCTGGGCTTTCCGCACGCCGCCGAGCCGGTCGCGCTGGCCATCAAGCGGCAATGTCTGGTGAAATGGAATCCCCCGCCGGGGCGCATGACAACTGGCGCACCTGCCTGAACGGGAGTCGCCCCCCCCCCCCGACGATTTCACACGAAGGGCACGAAGAAAGGATCGTATTTAACTTAAATACGATCCTTTCAATTTCGTGCTTCTTCGTACCCTTCGTGTTGGTCTTCGGGGAAGAACAGGGGC
>JBAYVY010000091.1:0-10968 GCA_041674345.1 Phycisphaeraceae bacterium
CTTCCGGGGATTCCGGGGATTCCGGGGATTCCGGGGATTCCGGGGATTCCGGGGATTCCGGGGATTCCGGGGATTCCGGGGATTCCGGGGATTCCGGGGGTTTCGGGGATTCCGGGGGTTTCGGGGGTTTCGGGGGTTTCGCCGCTTCCGGTGGGCGTCGAAACTCACACAATTGCCTGTAAAGCCACGGCCCGTTCAGCGCCAACGCGATCACTGTCCACGCTCCCGCCGTGATGATCGCGTTGATCCGCGTCGAGGCGCCGTACGTCAGCGCCACCGGCGACAACACCGACCCATACTGATCCGTCCCCCATCCGCCCGGCCCGGCCGTCATCAATTCCAGCACCACCGGCACCCCCGCGCAACAACCCGCGATGACAATCGCCAAAGCCCATGTATGCTCGTACTTCACCCATCGCCCCAGCAGATGATCCCGCAACAACCTCGCCGTCAACAAATACGCCGTCACAAACAGCGGCACACCCACCACCCATTGAATCATCCGCACATGTTGTTCCGCTGACAGGTGCATCCATTGCATGTCAGCGACCCACAACCCCGCCCACGTCAACCCGACGATCAGCCACCCGAACATCAATCCGCCCAATGATCCGCTGTAAAACAGCATCGCCCCGTAACGCCACAGCGATGACCGGGGCACCGTGCGAAGCAAGCGGTCGGTCCACCGGTCGCGCTCGCAGATCGCCACCAGCAACATGCCGGACCCGAACATCATGCCGACGGCTCCGAAAAATCCCATCAACTCGTCGTCGCCGGTGGTCATCGCCCATATGCAGATCATCGCGCTGTTGACCAGGTACACCGCCAGCACCGTCAATCGCACGCCCAGCGCCCGGTTCGACGCCGGCGGACTGACCAGCGCCACGCTGAAACTGAACAACATCGCCACCGAACAGCCGACGCTCAGCAACCACGTGCCGATGATGCCCCAGAACTCCCCGCCGCCGATGGTGCTGGCGAAGCCCGATGCCATGATGCCGACCGACGCCCCGACCGACGCGAAAATGGCGACCCCCAGCGTGCCCAGCAGCGACAACCCCATCATCACGCGAAACCCACGGCTGGTCGAAACACACGCGGCGAACAACGCCAGCGCCACCGCCACCACGATGATGCAGAACCCCATGCCCAGCACCAGAAAAATGCTCGGCAAATCCACGCCGCGCAACAGGTAGGTCAGCGTCATGAACGGCATGCACGCCGAGTAAATCAGCAAACCCAGAATCACCGACGCCGCCAGTTTCCCCCCGATGATCTGCCGCGGTCGCAGCGTTGAAATGAACAGCAGATCGGTGTTGGTGTCGGATCGCTCGGCCCCCATGCGAATCGCGGTGTAAACCGGCAAAAACAGCAGACACGTCGCCACCAGAATGCCCTGAAGCCACAACAGCGTTTCAAGGCCCAACTCCTCGCTGGCGTTGTTCGGATCGATCTGCATCAGCGCGACGGTGATGACGATCAGGGAGATCAGCAGAAACAACCCCAGCACCGCCGCGACGAACCGCCCGTTCACCGCCTGACGCAGTTCCTTCAGCACAATCGGATTGATCCGATCGTCCAGCCTGTTCAGCCAACTTGTAATCTGACTCATATCATCACTCGCTAATCTGAACTTCCGACTTCCCACTTCCCACTTCCGACTTTCTACGACACTTCCCCCTTGGTCACGCTCATGAAAATCTCTTCCAGATGCGCGCTGCGGATGCGGAACTCGACGACGGGCATGTTTTGCATGACCATCGTTTTGAGCAGTTGACCCGCCGCCTCCTCCCCCCCGGCCAGTTGCGCTTCGACCGCCCCGGCGATCACCTGCGCCTGTTCCACCCCCGGCAGTTGGAGCATCGCCTTGTGCAGATCGGCGATCGGCTGGAGCGACCGCACCATGACGCGCGTGGTGCTGGTTCCCGACGACTGGCCGTTGCCGGAAAGGATGTCGCTGATGGAGCCGCCGGCGACGATCTTGCCGTGTTCCAGTATCAGCGCCCCGTCGCAGATTTCCGCCAGTTCCGTCAATATGTGCGAGCTGATGAGAATGGCCTTGCCCTGTTGCGACAGTTGCCGCAGCAGTTCGCGCAGCTCGACGCGTGCGCGCGGGTCGAGTCCCGCCGCCGGTTCATCCAGCACCAGCAGCGGCGGATCGTGAATGATCGCCCTCGCCAACGAAACCCGCTGCTTCATGCCCTTGCTCAGCGCATTGAGCGACTTGTCGCGGATGCCCATGAGGTTGGCGAACTGCTCAACGCCCTCCACGATGGCGTCGCGCCTGGGGTTGTGGATGTTATAAGCCCGCGCGAAAAAATCGAGGTATTCATGCACCGACAGATCACGGTGCGTCGGCAGATTGTCCGGCATGTACCCCACCATCCGGCGGGCCAGTTCCGGGCGATCGAGAATGGATTGATCGTCAATCGTCACTTCCCCCTCGGTCGGCTCGTCCAGCGTGGCGAGGATGCGCATGGTGGTGGTTTTGCCCGCGCCGTTGGGGCCGATGAATCCGTAGATTTGACCGGCCCCGAACGAAAAGCTGATGTCGTCCACCGCCCGGGTGGGGCCGAAGTATCGTTTGAGATGTTTGACGCAGAGTTCCATGCGTGTTCCTGCGAACGAAGAAAAACCCGTTTCATGTTTATCACAAAGAGCGCAAAGAGCGCAAAGATACAAAGAAGACCGATCCCATTTTCAGTTCATGCTTCAACTTTTTTCGCATCCCTTTGTGTCTTTGCGGCTTTGCGCCCTCTGTGAACAAATGCTTTTGAAAAGTTCCTCACTCGGCGGTCGGTGCGGGGGCGGTAACGCCGAGGATGAAGGTTTGGTGCTGCTGTTTTTTGAGGTTTTTCAGGCCGGGTTGGAGGAACGGCGAGGGCTGATCGCTCACGGCCAGATACATGCCGGGACCGATGAAGTCGATGTCCGGCAATATCTCCGTGCGAGCCGACGTGGCGAGCCGGTCAAAGTTTTCCATCCAGTTGCCGGTGTAGAGCGAATGCCACCGGCTGCCGCCAGGGTACTTGTTCATGTCGGCGCGTCGGAGCGTCACTTTGCCGCCGGCGTCAATGGCGGCGCAAAAATGCACGTCGCCCGTTGAGTCGATGTAGGTCAATCGTTGAATGTCGATGCCCAGCCCGTTGGTGGCGCTGACCGTTCCGTCGGCATTCGGTGTGAAGATCATGCGTTGGCGCACGGGCGTGGCGGTGTTTCGGAGCATGAAGTAAGCCGGGACGCGGGCGACGATCCAGCCGGAGTCGAGATGTTGCTCGCCGGTCTGCACGAGGGTGCGGGACCGCCCCGCATGGGAACCGCCGCGGTAGTACCTGTAGCCGCGTTCCACCAGCGGCGTGACTTCGGTGTCGGCGGAAAAGCGCAGGCCGTCGGCGGGCGTCAGCGGCGCGTAAAAGCCCATCCACCCGATGGTCGTCGCGGCCAGGTTCCGCTGATCGAGAATCGTCAGCGTGCGCGACCGGCTCTGCCCCCGCCAGCCCTCGGCCAGCAGCGAATAACCCCAGATCGCCCCGCAGGTGAGAATGCTGATCGTCGGCACGGTCCACAGCAGCCACATCCGGCGGCGCTTGCGCCCCAACACCCACAGATTCACCGGGCCGATCACCACCGCGAACAGCACGATCAACGCCAGCAACCCGCGCACGGGGATCGAAAGTTTTTCGACGACCGGCAGCTTCGCATTGGCCGCGTCCAGATCGGGCCGGCTTTCCCATGCCGAGTTGTTCCGCGTGATCAGTTCCATAAGCCCATCGACATGCGAAGCGATCCGCTGTTCACCGGCCAGCGGCACCACCGTGCCCAACGCGACATCCATCACCGGCACCCCCGGTTCATGGTTGATCCGTCGCGGCCCCCAGTTGTCGGGCACCGACCAGCCGTCACCGATCACGATGAGCGTTCCGCCTGCCTGCACATATCGCCGCAGCGCTTCGCCGACTTCGACGGGCAGTTGTCGCATCTCCGACGAGCGCAGCATCACCGCGTCGAACCGCGTGTAACCCAGCCACTGATTCGACCATTGTGCGACGGGCAGTTCGGAACGATGCATGGCGAAACGCCGCGGTTTGTCTTCGGTGGCGGCGACCAGTTGCGAACCGGCGTCGGTCAGCGACGAACTGATGAACACGTGGAGCGAGCGATACCCGCCGCCGTAGTTGTCCGTGGCGTGCGGCCATGCCGTTGATGACAGTTGTGTGGAATTGCCGTCGATGGTGACGCGCAGGCCGTCGCCGCCGATCGGCAACGGCGGTTGGAACAGGGAGACGACGGCGTTGGCGTTTGGCGCGAGGGTGACGGTGCGTGTGATGGCGGAGATGGAATTGCCGTAGCCGCCGCGCCCGTCGCCGGGGAGGGTGAGCGTGACCTGATGGGAGCGAACCGGGGAGCGGTTGGTCAGTGAAACGCGCACTTCCATGTAGCCGTGCGTCGTGCTTTGTCCGCTTCCGGTGGATGGCAAAGGCAGCACATTGACCGACACATCGCCGACGGTCTGCGCATGCGCCGCGGCGGCGAGCAGCATGACGAACCCCACGATTGACCAACCCCACAACCGCATAACCCGTCCTTCCAAATGTATCACCCCACGCGCACGTCGGCGGGCAGATCCATCGCCGTTTCGTCCAGTTGCTTCAGCAGATCGTTCACGATGTCGGTGCTGGTCACCTGATCGAATCGCGCCTGGTAATTCAGCAGCAGCCGATGATTCAGCACGGCGGGCGCGACGGCGCGCACATCCTCAAAGCCGACGGTGGCCCGGCTCGCGATCATCGCCTGCGCCCGCGCCGCCTCGGCCATCGCTATCGCCGCCCGCGGGCTGGCGCCGTATTGCACGTAGCGGGTGACACGTTCAATGTCGCTGGGCGCGTGCGTCGATGCGACCAGACGCGCGATGTACCGAGCCACCGGGCGAGGCAGAAAGATGCGGTCCATCACGGCGAAGATGTCGGCCAGTTGCCCGGCGGTCATCGTCCAGGTCGGGGCCGGGGGCGAACCGCGGCGGCGCGTGCGGATGATCGCTTCCATCGTCTGGACATCGGCGGCGGCGACCAGCAGTTTGAAAAGAAACCGATCCAGTTGCGCTTCGGGCAGCGGATACGTGCCTTCCAGTTCGATGGGATTTTGCGAGGCGAGCACGAAAAACGGGTCGGGCAACGGGCGGGACGTGCCCATCAGCGTGACGTGCTGTTCCTGCATCGCTTCCAGCAGCGCGGATTGCGTTTTGGGGCTGGCGCGGTTGATTTCGTCGGCCAGCAGAATGTTGGTGAACACCGGGCCGGGCTGGAACCGCATCTGTTTGGAACCGTCATCGGCGGTCTGGAGAATGTGGGTGCCGAGAATATCGCCGGGCATCAGATCGGGCGTGAACTGCACCCGTTTGAAATCGAGTTGAAGGATTTGGCCGAGCGCGGCGATCAGCGCGGTTTTCCCGACCCCCGGAAGTCCTTCGAGCAGAATGTGGCCGCGACAGAGGATGCCGGTCATCACCATCCGGTGCAGGTCGGGCCGGCCCAGCAGGATGCGGTCGAGTTGCTCGAGGGCTTTGCGGACCAGTTCGGCGGCGGGCTGAACTTCATCAGGTCGCAACAGCGTTTCGGTCCCGGTCATGGAGCTATTCGGCATAAACAAACCCCGCTACTTGATTGCGGATTTCAGATTGCAGATTGCGGATTGAAACGCCATCTCTTCAAAATCCACAATCCGAAATCCGCAATCATCTTATCCGATCATTGACGTTGGAAGTATCGTTCGACGGCGTTACGGTGGGCGGGCAGAATCACGGCGGTGTTCGCTTCGCCTCCACCGGCGGCGGTCGCGTCGAGCGCCCCGCCGGTGGACGATTCGGTTTCTTCTTGTTGCGGCGCACCGGCACTGAGACCGATCTGCTGCGAATCCTTCATTGCCGCCAGCGTCGCCGGAGGCAGGGTGTGCGATTGGATGCTCGTGTTGTCGGTGTTGCGGGGGTTTTGCCAGGTGAGGTCGGCATCGCCGCGCCCGCGAGAGATTCCGCCGCTGCCGGGCGGGCCGTCGCCGCTGTCGGCGGCGGCATTTTGAAACTGGGCGATGCGCGACGGGTCGATCATGCCCGCCTGCGACAACCGCTGCAACATCGCCAGTTGGTTCATCCGCACCGCACGCGCGACCTTGCACGCTTCCCCCGAACACTGCCCCGCATTGCACGGCGGCACATCCACCGGCCCGAACAACCGCGGCTGCTTGCCCGCTTCCACCACGATGATGTGTTCGCCGTTCAATTGATCCAGCTTGTCCCACTGCACCGGCGTCGAAGGCAAGCCCGAAAACACCAGCAACTTGTCCTGCGCATCATGCTCAATCGCCAGCGGCTGGCCCTCGAACAAATCCGCCGGCCAGTCGAACAGCGGCGCGGCGGCGGCGTCCAACTCCGCCGGCTCGAACATCTCCAACCCGCCCGGCACGGCATTCACGCGGGCCGCGAACGACTGCGGCTTGTCCATGTCCGGCAGTTTCATCTGTGCCGCATTGCGTGTGAAAAACGTCGTCTTCGCTTTCGCATCGACGATGGCGATGGAGTCCGGCGGCAGGCGTTTGAGCATCTGATCCGCCGCGCCCAATGCCGCCAGTTGTTTAAGCTGCGTCTCATCCAGCTTCTTCAATTCCATCGCCAGTTCCGCGAGCTTCGCCATCTCGACCGGCGACAAATCCTTCGGGTTTTTCTTGAGCAGCGGTTCCAGTGACCTGGCTTTTTCGATCAGTCGTTTGGCCCGTTCGATGTCCAGTTGGTAATGCGATTCGGGTTTCTCGCCGGTGGCCAGGTCTTTTTTCAATTGTTCGTTCATCGCCTGTTGCATCGCCCCGGCGACGGCGATCTGGTCGTTCAGTTGCCGCATCGCCTCGGCCAGCGATTGAGCGTCGGCCTTGCCGGATTGCTCGGCCTGCCCCACCGCCGCGGCCAGCGACTCGGCGCGTGTCAGCGGCTCGGCCTGTCGAACGACATCCTCCGCCGCTTTTTGCGCCGCCTGTTCCAGCGTGTGTCGCATCTGGTCGAGTGATTCCCACGTGCGGGCCGGGTCGTCGCCGCGCGCGTCACGCCGAATGCGGTCCAGCTTTTCGCGCATCGCCTGGGCGGTGTCCGGTTCGATGATCTTTTCCTGTTCGAGCAGCGTGATCCGCTGTTCGACGGGCCTCGCCTGGTCGGTGATGTCCAGATGTTGCGGGTTGAGTCCCTGTGCGATGCGGTCGGGCACGGCGAACGCGCCGATGACGAATACCAACGCCGCCGGCAGCATCCACCCTATCCGGCGACCGTCCCACGAAACCGGCGGTTCGTGCGATTCGTGTGCGTGATCCGCCCAAGCGGAGGTGTCGATTTCATCGGCGGCCATGACCAAGCCGCCGGCGTTGCTGTGTCGATCCACCGCGGCGGCGAGCGCTGCCGGCCCCGGAAGTTTTCGCGCCGCATGAATCAAGCCGATGAGCATCGCCGCGACCCATCCGACCGCGCCCCACGCCAGCGTCAGCCGGTCGAAGTTCCAACCGATGCGTAACACCAGCGCGGCGGTGCCCCATGCGAACGCCCACACCGTCGCGGCCGACAGGGCGTATCGCGCGAACAACACCCGCGCGATCCGTCCCCGCAGGATTCGCACCGCCTGATCTGTGACTGGTCGCGCCATGACATGCTCCCGTGGAATGGTTCGCGCTCATTGTACCAGCGGTTTCAGACGCATCATCATCCCCAATGGTTCATTTTGAGGCGATCCCGCCACGGCGTCGCGGCGTCATCGGGATTTACCCGTATTGTGACGGAATTCGCTTGACGCGGGATTTTCTGTGGCGCATATTCCAACGTCGGATCGCAGGTGTTTTGAATCGCACAACTTCGTGGGTCAAGAGAGAGGGAGCATGCCATCGGTGTGCTCCCTGTTGTGTTGACGGGGATGTTCCGCACATCGGATGGGCAATTGGCCAGGGTCGTCTTCACGAAAGGAGCGGAACATGGGTCGTTTTCACTCGCGTCGCTATTTTCAGTTCGGTTTTGTCCTGATGTCGGTCTTGTGGGTCGCCGCCGCCGCACAGGCGATCGCGATCAATGTCACTGCCACGGTCAACGGCGTGCCCAACACGCAACTGGGTTCCATCGACGCGACATATGCGGGCGGCGTCGAGGAAGGCAGCTTCCAACTCGGCAACGCCCAGCTCGGCCTGATGGACGATCCCGACTGCCAGTTTCGTTGGTTCCAGATCGTCACACGCGACACCGACAACACAGCCGGCGCTCCGACCTATCTGGGCAACATGATGAACAACAGCACGCCCTACGTCGATCCGCCGAAGAACGGCTGGGATTACCAGCGCAACCCCGCGGGCGATCACACCAACGGCACCCCCGGTGCCGACGGCTCGCCCTTCTATGAAAACGATGATGATGCCGGAACCTACGCCTTCCCCAAATACTCCGGCAACTTCAACGTGTTCGGCGGCAACAACAACGTCCCCGTGCATGATGCGAACACCGGCGTTTCCCGCACGCAGGACGTGCCCGGCACCAGCCCCGGTTTCGGCCTGACTTTCCAGACCTTCCTCACCTTCATCAATTCCTGCGCGGATCACCAGTTCATCGTCCTGGCCGGTTACGAATGGGGCCTGGATCGGGCCGCCAACGGAACCTACACCTACTTCGGCCCCACCGCCATCGATATGAGCGTTGACGGATTTTCGGACTCGCTTTCCACCGCACTGACCAACGGCGGGTTCGGCAATGACGGCTGGTCGTTCGCCGTCAACGGTTACGGTGAAAACGTCGTCTGCTGCCCCGAACCGGCTTCGCTGGCGCTGCTGGGCGCGGGCGGCATCGTGCTGGTCCGTCGCCGCCGCGCCGCCTGATGCGCGGTTAAATGTATCGCCGCCGTGTCCATCTGTTGTGAGTTCGATCATGCCCTGTCATGCGATGGTGATGTCGATGTGCGCCGCCGGGCTGATGTGTGCCCTCGCGATGAACTGTCGCGGCGAGTCACAGGCGGAGGATGCGGAATCGGCCACACTGGAAGTTCGCATCGCCGTGCCGATTCACCAAGGCGAGCGTCGGATGGTCGCCGGTTCGGATGCGGTGCCGTTTCAAGTCGTTGTCGTCAATCGTTCGGCCAGGCCCGTGCGGTTGTGGACGCCGCAGTGTTCGTTCGGGTACGCGGCGTTGCAATTCGAGGCGTCCGATGATGCCGGTCATACCTGGATGATTCAGCGGAAAGAACACGGCTTTCGACAGAACCTGCCCGACACGCTGACCCTGAACGGCGGCGACATGATGGTGCTGACGGTGACGCTGAAACCGCAACTGTGGAACCTCGGCGAATCATTCCCGCCCGCCGGTCAGACGCAAGGATTGCGGTTGCGGGCGATTTATCAGGTGGATACCGAGCCGATGGCGAAGCAGGCGGACGTGTGGACCGGTCGGATCGTGTCGCCTGCGGAGCGATACACGGTTGCGAACGTGCAGGGCGGGGCGGATGGTTCGTGAGCGATGGTGCCCTGTCGGATTGACCCGTGGGGCTGCGGAGTTTGTCTGACTATTGTTGGCGGTGGGTCATGTTTCAGTTGTCGGATCAGTGTCATTCGGAGAGGTTCCAATCGTTGAAGAGAGAGGGAGCGTGCCGATGGACGTGTTCCCTGTCGTGTTGACAGGATATGGATTCACACGTCCCCCGGCACCGCACCGATCACGTTGTATCAGGAGAGTGTTATGACCAAGGCCGCCCCGAGCAAGTCCACGATCATCCGTCTGTCCGCTGTGTTGATGCTGTTGTTGTCCGCCGGTTCGGGCCGGGCGCAGAGCGTCGTCAACTTCCAGAACAACTGGACCAACACCGGCAATCCGCCGGGCGTGTTCATCACCAATGCGACTTCCGACACCGGCAACGGCAACGCCGTCATCGGCACCAGCGGCGGTGCCAACCTTGCCGCGGTACTCGGTCTCAGCGGCGCGGCCCTCGACGACGGCGACGCCGTCGCCGACAGTTTCACCTTCTCCATCCGCACCACGCAGGCCTTCTCCCTCAACGCGCAGGCGCTGGTGACGATCCCCACGTTCGCATTCGGCTCGCTGACTTTCCCCGCCGGTGTGGCAGGCACCAGTTCCGTCACATGGAACGTCACCGTGCTGGACAACACGCTCGCCGCGACGGGTCTGGCTGTGAATCAGACCGTCAACGCCAACGCCGTCGGAGGCAATCAGAACGTCAACGCCTTCCACAATCCCGGCATGAACCTGGCCGCTGGAAACTACACGATTCAGGCCACGTTCACGCTGACCGGCAATGCGAATCCGGCCCTGGCCGGCGCGGCCGGTTCCAGTGTCAATGATGATTTCATCTCCGGCACCCGTCGCGCGATGGTCACCAGTTTCTCCGCCGTGCCCACCGCCGGCATCGGCGACAGCCGCGACGCCGTTCGCGCCCCGCAGGCACGCGCCGCATTCGGCGTCACCGGAGCCGGCATCAAAATCGGACAGGTCGAACCCGGTGATCCCTACACCACCCACACCTCCCTCGCCGGCCGCGTCAATGTCATCGTCGGCGGTGCAGGCGTCCCCGCCTGGGCCGACAGCTCTTCCGATGAACACGCCCTGGCCGTCGCCGGCGTCATGGCCTCGGCCGGTGCCAACAACAGCCAGGCCGGCATCGCACCCGGCGCTTCGATCACCTCCGCCGGCATCACCACGCAAAACGGCGCCACCGCCAGCGCCAAGTTCCAGAACTCCGTCAACGCCCTCGTCGCCGCCGGTGCCAGCGTCATCAACATGTCCGCCACCACCAACACCGCCGCCGATACCACCTTCATCGACGGCCTCATCAACACCAATCCCAACCTAGTGCTCCGTCATTCCTTGATTTTAGGATAAACGCTGGTCAGCTTCGTCCGGGCATCCGCGATCTTCATGTGCCAATCCACACCCTTCTGCCGGGCATTGACGTC
>JBAYVY010000092.1:0-10946 GCA_041674345.1 Phycisphaeraceae bacterium
CTTGCGACAAACGAACCACATATTTCTTACGCATCGGTGCCTCCCTGCTGATTCCCCGGCGACCCTCGCCGGACAGCAGGTTCATCGGCAATCCTAAACATTAGACATGACAAAACACTAGTGGCACACGAGGCCAAAGCTACGCCCCCTTGTGGGCGTTGCGGACGAGCCGGATTGGGGTTGGTGTTTTGATCGTAAGTGCCGTTCCCGTCGAAGCGAAGAAAAATTGGAGGATTTTGCCGATTAGTACTTGCAGTCACGTCCGAAATCGTTATTTTACATTTTGTAAAACGTAAAAGTTATCAAGGCGGAAGTGGGAAGTGGGAAGTCGGAAGTCGGGAATCGGAAGGTGGGCGGCAATTGGGAGTTTGGAAAGCGGCGACGGCTGCGTCGCACCCCGCACCCCGCACCCCGCACCCCGCAGGACGCAAGTCGCAAGTCGCAGGACGCAGGACGCAAGGCGCAACTGGATTCGAGCATGATGAGGTTTCGCATATGACAGCGATGATGAGTTTGGGTTCGACGTTGGTTCCGCCGAAGACGTATCGGATCGGAGAGATCGTGCGGCATACGGGGCTGAGCCGGCAGACGATTCACAACTACACGACGATGGGCTTGATTCACGAATCGGAGTGGACGCCCGGCGGACATCGGTTGTATGACGAACGGGTATTTCACCGATTATTGCGGATCGCGGAGTTGAAGGGCCGAAAGAGTATGATGGAGATCAAGCGGCTGCTGGATGCGTTGGACGAATAGCATCGGCGGCGGTACAAAGGGGGAGCCGGTGATGGATCGCCGGCGGATGGATTGAAATAAACAGGTCGTGCAGCGAAAGGATGCGCTGGCGTGGCTAATGAACAGGTGACAACTCGATCGCCCGCCCCCGGAAGCAAAACCCCCGCCCCCGGAAGTCAGGGCAGCGCCCCCGGAAGTAAAGCCACCGGAAGCAACGTTCCCGGAAGTAAGGGAAGCGCCGCCGCGAGTAAGGGGGAGGGTGTTGTCGCATCATCGGGCATGAAATGGGGGGAGGTTTGGCAGGGGCCGGTGCTGCTGGCCAGCGTGTTGTTACTGGCGGTGGGTTGGTATCTGGCGAGGCCGGCCGCGCCGAAGGTGGATTACGCGGGGATGCTGGTCGAGGCGAATCATCAGGTGGATGCCGGTCAATACGATCAGGCCAACGAAACGCTGAACAAGGTGTTGAACGGTTACGACCAATTGACGGTGACGCAGAAGATCACCTATCACTTGGCGCGTGGGGATGCGTTTGTCGGCGGGATGAAGACGAAGGGGGCGGGCAACCCGTCGAACCACAAGACGGTGATCGAGCATTACCGACAAGCCGAGCGGTTGGGGCATCCACTGGATGATGCGAGGATCAAGGCCCTGGCGAGTTCGTACATGGTGACGAAGCGGACGGGTGAGGCGGAGAAGCTGACGCAGCGGATCAGCAAGACGAATCAGAAGGATCGTGAGCAATTGCTGGTTGAAGCGATTGGGCCGGTGATCGGCGATCCGTCGCGGTATGATGAGGCGGTGCGGCAACTGACGGCGATGTTGGGTGACGAGGCCTTGTCGCGTGGGAGGCGCATCTGGGCGGTGGGGCGGTTGGCGGAACTTCGCCGGCGCGGCGGGCAGATGACGGCGGCGGACGCGGGGGCGGCGGCGGAACTGCTGTTGCGATGGTTGGTGCGGCTGGACGCGACGTCGCACAGCGACACCGCGCCGCTGCTGGTGCAATTGGGCGAGGCCTATTTGGACCTGGGGCAGCGAGGCGAGGCGGAGCGTCGATTCATGCAGGCGCGTCAGCAGTTGCAGCCGAGCGACCCGGTGGCGGGCGAAGCGTTGGTGGGGTTGGGGCGGGTGAGATTTGAGGAAGACAACATTGTTGAGGCGTTGGAGCATTTTTCGGATGCGGTGTCGCGTTACCCGGGCACGGCTTGTTTTTTTGATGCGTTGCTGGGACAGGCCGAGTGCGAGGCGCGAATGAGTGACTGGGGCGATTCACTGGCCAGTTACGATCAGGCGATTTCGATGGCGGGGTCGGACCTGACGGATTCGCCGCGGTTTCGGCGGCTGGCGGAATCACTGACGAGGCAGAGCGACTGGCGTTATGACAAGCGCGACTTCGCCACGGCGCTGAAGTATTCGGAACTGTTGATGAAGCTGTACGGCAAGGAAACGCCGGCGGGTGTGGTTTTGAAGCTGGCCAACGAACACGAACAAATCGCGCGCGGGATGCTGGGGTTGGGTGAAGGTCAGTTGGATGCGTCGCGGGAGTATCAGAAGCTGGACCCGGCGCAGCGTGGCGAAGTGTCGATGCACTACGAGAAGGCCGGTGATTTGTACGGAAAGCACGCGGCGATGGTGGCGCAGAGCCATGACATGGCGCATGGGGAAAGTTTGTGGCGGTCGGCGGATTGTTATGACAAGGCGGGGATGCGGCAACTGGCGATCGCGCAGTTCAATCAATACATGAGCACCCGGCCGGAAGACCCGCGGCAGCTTCAGGTGCGGTATCGGTTGGCGCAGGCGTACCAGGCGGATGCGCAGTTCGACCGCGCGGCGGATTTGTATCGCGGTTTGATCGAGAATCACCCGAAAAGCCCGGAAGCATATGACGCGATGGTGCCGCTGGCGCGGTGCTACCTGACGAAGGGATCGGAGACGTGGGATCGCGCGGAGCAGGTGTTGTTGTCGGTGGTGACGGACAACGAGGCGTTGAGGCCGGAGAGCAGGCAGTATCACGAAGCGCTGATCGAACTGGGCGAATTGTATTACCGTCGCGGCGGGGAAGGCGATTACGAACGCGCGATCGAGCGGCTGAGCGAAGCGACCCGGCGTTACGGTGACGATGCGCAGCTGCCGGACTTGCAGTTCCAGTTGGGCGATGCGTATCGCAAGAGCGTGCAGCAGATCGACCGGAAACTCGCCGAGCCGCAGTCGCCTTCGCAGCGTGTGAAATATCAGCAGGAGCGGGCGGCGCGGCTGGCCGACGCGCGGAACGCGTTTGACCGGGTGATCGACGCTTACGAGAAGCTTGGGGCGGCGAAGCTGTCGCCGATTCAGAAGCTGTATTTGCGGAACGGCTATTTTTACCGTGCGGATTGCGCGTACAACCTCAGGCATTACGAGGGCACGGACGGCGCGATCGCGTTGTACGATCAGGCGGCGGCGAAATACGAAAGCGATCCGTCGGTGTTGATCGCGATGATTCAGATCGTCAACAGTTATTGCGAGCTGGGTCAGTGGGATATGGCCCGCACGGTGAACGAGCGGGCGAAGTGGTATTTGTCACGCATCAAGGATGAAGCGTTCAACGACCCGAACCTGCCGATGACCCGCAAACAGTGGCAGCGTTGGCTGGACTGGACCAGCGAACTGAATGCGAAAGCCCCCGCCCCCGCCCCCGCCCCCGGAAGCAGCACCCCCGGAAGTGTACCCGGAAGTGTGCCGGGAAATGTGGGGGGAAGTTCGGGCGCGACGGCGACGGCGACGGCGCCGACGCCGGCCGCGGTGCCGTGATGTGTGGTGTGTTGTGAAGCGGGGTGGAACCCCGTGCTTGGTCAAGGATTGACGAGATGGTAATCGCAACCGGATGGGCGGACACGTTGATCGACCTGCTGGACCGCCAGCGGGCGATTTACCTGCAATTGCAGGGTTTTTCGCATCGACAGACGCAGTTGATCGACGCCGGTGACGCCGAGGCGTTGTTGTCGTTACTGGATGAGCGGCAGCGATTGATCGACCAGATCATGGCGATCAGCCGGGAGGTGGAGCCGTTCAGACAGCGATGGCCTGCGTTGTGGGCGTCGCTGGATGAACCGGCGAAGGAGGAATTGAAAACGCACATCGACGCGGTGCAGGCGATGCTCGACCGGATATTGCGGCAGGACGAGCAGGATCGCGCGGCGCTGACCGAACACCGCCGGCGGATCGCGCAGCAGATGACGGCGCTGCATCGCGGGACGTCCGCACATCAGGTTTATCGTTCGTCGCCGATCCGGCCGACCGATTCACGTTTCACCGATCAGAGGGGCTGAACCAGTCATGGCGAATGCGGCGGACATTTTGATTGCCACTATGCCGGTCGGCGTTGATGCGACGCCCCCCGGAAGTGTCATGCCGGGAAGCATGGCGGCGGAGTCGCGCGCGTCGGAACTGGTCGAGATCATTCGCGCGTACAACCAGGTGACCGACCGGCTGCGGCAGAGTCACGAACTGTTGCACAGCGAAGTCGAGCGGTTGCAGCATGAACTGGCCAGCGCGAACGCGGCGTTGCAACGGTCCAGGCGGCTGGCGGCATTGGGGGAGATGGCGGCGGGGATCGCGCATGAGATTCGCAATCCGCTGGCGTCGATTCAGTTGTACGCGAACATGTTGGAGAAGGATTTGGCGGATCAGCCGGAGCAGCACGATATCGCCAGGCGGATCGCGTCGGCGGTGCGGGGGCTGGACGGGATTGTGAATGACGTGCTGACGTTTTCGCGGGAAATGAAGGTCAGACGGGTGGAAGGGTCGGCGATGGAGGCGATGGAGCGGGCGGTGGAGGCGGTGGGGCCACTGGTGGAACAGCATGGAATTGAGGTGCGATACGAGGGGGATGATGTGCTGTTGGAACACGATCGTGATTTGCTGCGCCAGGCGCTGGTGAACCTGATACGCAATGCGTGCGAGGCGATGTCCCCGCCCCCGCCCCCGGAAGTTTGTGAGCGCGTGTTGACGTTGGGGGTGTCGCATGACGATGCGTCGGTGACGCTGACGATACGCGACAGCGGGCCGGGCATTGGGGAAGCGGATATCGACCGGATATTCAACCCGTTTTTCACGACGCGCGCAACGGGTACGGGATTGGGCCTGGCGATTGTGCATCGGATCATTGACGCGCACGGCGGGTCGATCTCGGTGCATAACGACGGCGGCGCGGTGTTTATGCTGACGTTTGAGAGAAAGTAGCGAGTAGTGAGTAGTGAGTAGCGAGTAGTGAGTAAAGAGTATGGCGACGGCACGATGTTATGAGGATTTGGTGGTTTGGCGGCGATCGCATCAACTGGCGTTGGTGATCTATCGCCTGACGGCGGATTATCCGAAGTCGGAGTTGTTCGGCCTGGTCAGTCAGATGCGGCGAGCCGCTGTGAGCGTACCGGCCAATATCACCGAAGGGTTTCGTCGTCGATCCCGGACTGAAAAAGCGCGATTCGTGAATATCGCACATGCCTCGCTGGATGAACTGGACTATTTTCTTTTACTGTCAGGCGATTTGGGTATGCGACGGTGAACGAGTTGCGTGGTGAAGCGGATCAGATTGGGCGACTATTGTACGCGTTTGAACAGTCCATCCGATCAGCCGCCGGATGACCTTCTTCCTCAACTCACTACTCGCTACTCGCTACCCATGGAGTTCACTCAATGACAAAAATACTCATCGTTGACGACAAGCAAATGATGCGGGACAGCGTATCGGCGACGCTGGTGCGGGCGGGGTTCGCGGCGGTGACGGCCGACGGAGGCGAAGCGGCGCTGGCGATGATCGGCAAGCACCGACCGGCGGCGATCGTGACGGATTTGAAGATGCCCGGCATGGACGGCATGGAGCTGCTTCGGCGGGTGGCGCAGCTCGACCCGCAGTTGCCGGTGGTGTTGATGACGGCATATGCGACGGTGGAGACGGCGGTGTCGGCGATGAAGATCGGCGCGTTCGATTACGTGCAGAAGCCGTTCGACGGCGATGAACTGATTGTGACGGTGAAACGGGCGGCGGAGCATTACCGGCTTTGCACGGAAAACGAAGCGTTGAAGCAAACCCCCGGAAGTTTTGGTCATTCCGGGAATCACCCATTAATCGGCGAATCGGCGGCGATGTCGCGGTTGCGCAAGCAGATCGAACAGGTCGCGGCCAGTCACGGCACGGTGCTGATCGCGGGGGAATCGGGCACGGGCAAGGAAGTGGTGGCCCGGCACATTCACACGCTTAGCCCGCGGAACGGGCGGGTGATGCTGGCGGTGAACTGCGCGGCGCTGAGCGCGAACCTGCTGGAGAGCGAATTGTTCGGACATGAGAAGGGCGCGTTCACGGGCGCGGATCAACTGCGCAAGGGGCGGTTTGAACTGGCCGACGGCGGGACGCTGTTGCTGGATGAGGTGTCGGAGGTCGATGGCGCGACGCAGGCGAAGTTGCTGCGTGTGTTGCAGGAGAGGCAGTTTGAACGGGTGGGTTCGTCGATCACGCTGGACGTGGACGTGCGGGTGATCGCGACGACGAATCGTGATTTGGCGGTGGCGGTGCGGGACAGGGCGTTTCGGGAGGATTTGTGGTTTCGGTTGAACGTGCTGCCGGTGCATGTGCCGGCGTTGCGCGAGCGGCGGGATGATGTGGCGATGCTGGCGGAACATTTTTTGAAGGGGCAGGCGTCGCGCGACGGTCGGACGACCAAGCGGTTTGACGCGGAGGCGTTACGGGTGTTGCGGGAATACGACTGGCCGGGCAACGTGCGGGAGTTGCAGAACATTTGCGAACGCGCGGGGGTGTTGGCGCATGGGGAGGTGATCGACGCGGGACTGATTGAGCCGTGGCTGCGTAGCGGATCGAAACTTCCGGGGGCGGGGGCGGCCCTTCCGGGGGTGAACGTGGCGGACGGCAGAACGCTGGAGGAGATCGAACGGGAGATGATCGTGCGAACGCTGGGCCGGTACAACGGCCATCGTCAGCGGACGGCCAGCGAACTGGGCATCGGCGTGCGAACGCTGGGACTGAAATTGCAGAAATGGAAACAGAGCAACCTGGTGTCGGCGAGCTTGTGACCCCCGGAAGCGGAAGGCGCAAATGTTGCGCGTGACGCGCAAAAACGGCGGATCGGTTTGATGAAGGAAAGTAAAGGCATGCGGAAACATCGGAGCAAATCGCGTGATGGCAACTTCCGGGGGCGGGGCATGGCGGTTGCGCCCTGCCGGTTGGTCAAGTGCGCCCGCAAGGAGTGTTCGCGGTGATCGAAGGGCTGTTCAATACCGGCTCGCTGCCCGTTTTGGAACGGATGGTGCAGTTCACCAGCCAGCGTCACAAGCTGCTGGTGAACGACATCGCCAATGTATCGACGCCCGGCTTCGTGCCCACGGATGTGGACCCCCGGAAGTTTCAGGCGGTGTTGGCAGCGGCGATTGACCAGCGGCGTCAGACGCAGGGCGGGATTTACAACGGAACGATCCACCCGACGGACACGGAGCAGATGCGATTCACGGACGACACCGTGCAACTGGCGCCGAGCAACAGCAACGACAACATACTGTTTCACGATGGGAACAATCGTTCGCTGGAGTCGATCATGAAGGACTTGGCGGAGAACACGATGGCGCACAACGCGGGCATCGAAATGATACGCAATCAGATGAACCTGATGGACATGGCGATACGGGAACGGGTGTAAGACGCGCTGTGCGGGATGCGGCTTGCGGGATGCGGAATGATTCGCACCCCGCATCCCGCACAGCGCATTGAAGGATTGAAACATGTTTGGATCACTGGACATTTCGACATCGGCGTTGGTGGCGCAGCGGACGCGATTGAACGTGATCGCGTCGAACCTGGCGAATCAGCACACGGTGTTTGACGCGGAGGGGAATTACTCGCCGTATCGCAGGAAGTTCGCGGTGTTCGCCGCGGGCGACCCGGCGAACGGGAACGACGCGGGCGTGCATGTGCGGGACATCATGGAGGATGACGCGCCGTTCAGGAAGATTCAGGTGGGGGTGGGCAATCCGCTGGCGGACAAGGACGGGTTCATGGAGGTACCGAACATCGACCCGATGACGGAAATGGTGAACGCGCTGGAAGCGACGCGGGCCTACGAAGCGAACATCACGGCGGCGGAAGCGACCAAGAGCATGATGAACTCGGCGTTGCGTCTGCTTGCGTAAACCCCGGCCCCCCCGAAGTGAAAATTGATATTGATTTGGAGATACGACAATGGCCGACCCCCTGGGATTAATCAGTAATATTGGCGCGACCAATCCCGCATTGATGCCGAAGACGCAACAAACTTCCGGGGAGGCGTCAGGCCCGTCGTTCAAACAGGTGTTGATGCAGAACATTGAGCAGGTGAATCAGTTGCAGCAGGACGCGGAGAAGGCGATCGAGGATTTGGCGACCGGCAGGCGGGACGACGTGTCGAGCGTGATGATCGCCAAGGAAAAGGCGGACATGGCGTTCAAGATGCTGCTGCAAGTTCGCAACAAATTGATGGATGCGTATTCGGAAATCAAGGATGTTCGGGTGTAATGAAGGGGCGAGGGGCGAGGGTGAAGAAATCGGCTCTTCCCTAGCCCCTAGCCCCTCACCCCTCGTCCCTACTTCGGCATGGAGGCCGACTCATGGAATGGATTCGTAAATCGTTGGCGCAGATTCAGGCACAGATGTCGGAGATGTCGGTCAGCATGAAGATGCTGATCGGCGTGTTGTGCGCGGTGATATTGGCGGCGTTGCTGCTGGTGGCGCTGTATTCGGGGACGCCGGCGACCAGTTCGTTGTTGGATCAGCCGAGCACGGCGGAGCAGCGCGCGGTGATTACCAGCTACTTGGACGGGCGGGGGATCAAGTACACGATCAAGGGTGATTCGATTTTGGTGCCGACCAGTCGGCGGTACGAAATCATGGCGGGATTGCAGATCGGCAACCTGTTGCCGGAGGACGCGGGCAACGGGTTTTCGTCGCTGGTGGAGAAGCAGAGTTGGTGGCAGTCGAACGAGCAGAACCGTCAGCTTTACACGTACGCGCTGCAAAATGAACTGGCGTCCAACATTCGCAAGATGCGAGGCGTTTCGGGCGCGACGGTGTTTATCAGCCGGCCGGAGAGCAGGGGATTTGACGCGACGTTCAAGAGGCCGACCGCGTCGGTGAATGTGATGATGAGCGGGGGGAAGGTGGATCAGAAACTGGCGGACGCGATCGCGGGGATGGTGGCCGGATCGGTGGCGGAGATGAAGGCCCAGGACGTGGCGGTGATCGACGCGGCGGCGGGGACGCAGTTCCGCAAGCGGGACGAGGCGGACATCGTGGCGACGGACTATTTGGAACTGGTGGCGGCGCAGGAGGCGATGTACCGGGCGAAAGTCACCGAGGCGCTGGGTTACATACCGAAGGTGATCGTGGCGGTGAACGTGGAGGTGGACCCCAAGCGGGTGAATACGAATGAGACGGTTTATTCCAACGAACGGAGCGTGTCGCTGATTAAGAGCGAAACGACGAAGACGCAGAACAGCAGCGAGAGCAAGCCGGGCGGTGAGCCGGGCGTTCGGGCGAACACGGGGATCAGCATACCCGGCGCGTCGGAGAACGGGCGGAAGCAGAACACGGAGGAGACGATGAACGAATACGACCCTCACGCGGGGGTGACGCAATCGACGACGTTTGATCCGGGCGGGGTTCCGACACGGGTCAGCGCGACGGTGAACGTGCCGCGGAGTTATTTCGTGGCGTTGTTCATGCAGGGCAACCCCCGGAAGACGGCGGATACGAAGGAACCGGACGACGCGGCGTTGCAGCCGCTGATGACGGAACATTTGGACCGGATCAAAAAGCAGGTGACACCGCTGCTGACGACGAAACAGGCGGGGCAGGTGGTGGTGGATGTGTACCCGGACACGTCGCCGGTGTTGGCATCGGCGGGCGTGGCGGTGGGAAGCGGGGGAATGTCGTTGTTGAGCGGCGGGATGGTGCGATATGCGTCGCTGGGCGCGTTGGCGATGGTGAGTTTGCTGGCGATGTTCATGATGCTGCGCAAGGCGTCGGCGCCGATGGGCGGCGCTGTGCCGAGCGCGGCGGAACTGGCGGGCCTGCCGGCGCAAATCAATACGGCATCGGAAATGCTGGGTGAAGCGGGCGAGGCCGATTCGGCGTTGCCGGGCATTGAGTTGGACGATGAGCAGATCGCCACGCGGCAGATCGCCGAGCAGGTGGGCGAGATGGTGAAGAACAAACCGGCGGAAGCGGCGAACTTGTTGCGACAGTGGTTGAAACAGGAAGCATGACGCGCGGTGTGGGATGCGGGATGCGTGAAGATCGCACTCCGCACTCCGCACCCCGCAAAGCGCATTATGGCCAAGAAACTGGACAAACTCGAAGAACTGACCGGCCTGGAACGCGCGGCGGTGCTGTTGCTGGCGTTGGATCAGTCAACGGCGGGGCTGATGCTTCAGCAGATGGACCCGACGGCGGTGGAGGATGTGACGCGGGAGTTGGCGACGATCAGTTCGGTGTCGGCGGTGGTGCGTGAAGGGGTGATGCGCGAGTTTTACGACATGGTGCTGGCGCAGCAGTGGGTGTCGGAGGGGGGGCTGGAGTATGCGACGCAGTTGCTGAAGAACAGCATGGACCCGGCGACGGCGGACAAGATCATCCAGCAGGTGTCGCAGTCGGTGCAGCAGACGCCGTTCGCTTTTTTGCAGAAGGCGGAGAGCGATCATCTGCTGACGTTCATACAGGACGAACACCCGCAGACGATCGCGTTGATTGTGAGTCATCTGCCGTATCACAAGGCGGCGGAGATTCTGGCGGGGCTGGCGTCGCAGAAGCAGATCGAGGTCATCAAGCGTGTGGCGAACATGGAGCAGACGAACCCGGAGGTGATTCGGGAAGTGGAGAAGGGGCTGGAAGCGAGATTGAGCAGTTTACTGACGCAGCGGATGGAAAAGACGGGGGGGGTGGAGACGGTGGCGGAGATGTTGAACCTGGTGGATCGCGCGACGGAGAAGGGGATTTTGGAAGGATTGGAGACCGACGACCCGGATTTGGTGGAGTCGATTCGCCGGTTGATGTTCGTGTTCGAGGACATTTTGCAGGTGAACGACAAGGGCATTCAGGCGGTGTTGAAGGAAGTGGATAACGACGAGTTGGCGCTGGCGTTGAAGACGGCGAGCGAGGAGTTGAAGACGAAGATTTTCAAGAACATGTCGGA
>JBAYVY010000093.1:0-10893 GCA_041674345.1 Phycisphaeraceae bacterium
ACCTTGCCGTAGGTCTTGTTCGCCACCGCGTCCTTCAGCCAGTCCCAGCCGGGCCAGAACCGCACGCACATCGCGCACATGATCATCTTCTTCGATTTTTTCGCGGCGACGACGAGCTTGCGGGCATCCGCCGTGTTGATCCCCAGCGGCTTTTCCACCAGCACATGCTTGCCCGCCTTCAAAGCCGCCAGCGCGAACTCCACATGCAGCGGCGTCCACAAACAAATATCCACCAACTCCACATCCGGGTCGGCGATCAGCTTCATTCCCTCGTCATATCGCCGCACCGTCGCCAGGTCGAAAGCGCCCTTGGCCTGTCCTTCGATGTTGCCCGTCGCCCGCGCCTTGCCGCTGAGCCGATCCGGGTCAATGTCCGAAATCGCCAGCACCTTCACGTCCTTTCGCTTGGCATAGACGTCCAGGTGCGTGTTGCCCATCGTCCCGATCCCGATAACGCCGACGTTAATCATGGTCGCCTCTTTATGGTTTGTCTCGAAACCCTAAACTCCAAACTCGAAACTCACAGCAGCGGCTGCAAAAGTTTGATCGCCTGTTTAATATCCCGTACCTGTTTCGGACCCGAAATCTCGCGTTCAATCGTGATCGGTCCTCGATATTTCAATTTCTTCAATTTCGCCATGAACGCGGGAAAATCAACTTTGCCATTGCCCAGCGGCGTCTCCTTGCCCAGTTCCCGCCCGGTCGTCGGGTAGGTGCCGTCCTTCGCATGAACACCCCGCACATAGGGACCGATCACATCCAGCGCATCGACCGGATTGGCCTTGCCGTACAAAATGAAGTTGGCCGGGTCCAGGTTCACACCCAGGTTGTCCGTGCCGACGTCCTCAATGCATCGCAGCAGCGTGACAGGCGTTTCCTCGCCGGTCTCGAAGTCCAGCCCAATGCCCCGCTTCTTGCAATGCAACGCCACCTGACGCACCGCCTTGATGAACGGCATGTAATCCGAATAGTTCGGATTTTCATGTATGAAACCGATGTGTGTCGTGATCGACGGCGCGCCGATCCACGAGGCGAAATCCGCCCCACGGCACAATTCCTTCACTCGCTGACTTCGCGTTTCCACGGGTATCAACCCGATCGTCAGCGGCCCCTGCAAAAAGTTCCACACCGTCTTGCCGCTGTGCCCCGCCCAAACGCTGCTGACACGCACCCGCTGACGCTTCGACGCTTCGACCACGAGTTTCGCCAGATCGCGCGTCAGAATGTGCGGCTGCCAGCAATTGAGCTGACACGTCGTCATGCCCATCGCGCGAATGTCCGCCATCCGCTGTTCGATCTTATCATCCAAATGCACGATCAGACCCAGTTCCAGTTTCTTCGCCATGATTCACCTTAAAGTTTGAAAATCCTGTCCATCGCCGCACTGGTGCGTTCCAGTATTCCGGGGGTCGGCGGTATCATCTCCGCGACGATGGTCTTATCGTACCCCACCGCCTTCAATGCCGCCATCGTTCGCGCCCACGGCACATCGCCTTCCATCAAATCGCAAAACCCCGCCAACGTGCCGACCGATTTCCTGAAATCCTTGATGTGAACCCGCCCGATGCGCTTGCCCAGCAATTCGATCCAGTGCGGCGGATACTGGTGGTACCCCAGCACATTGCCCACATCAAAATAAACTTTCACCCGCTTCGATTCAAAACCGTCGATGAAATCACGCAGTTCCAGCGGCGAATAAAACAGGCCGTTCCACACATTTTCGATGCACAAATCAACTTTCACCTTTTCCGCCACCTTCACCAGTTTGCGCACGGCCTGCCGCGCCCACTTCATCGCGTGATCGTTGCGCACCGGCTTGAACGCCGGTTCCCACGGAATGGCGATCGCCCCCGGCACGAACAACATCGCCTTGCACCCCAGCCACGCCGCCCGCTGGATCGCCGCGGCATGAAGTTCCACCGACCGCCTGCGTACCTGCTCATCGGCGTCCGTCGGACAACATCCCCAACTCATCCCGCTGGCCAGCGTCTGCACGATCACGCCGGAGGCGTCGATCCGCTTGCGCATCGCGTAACACTCGGCTTCGCTCAATGCCGGCGTGATGACGCCCGTCTGTCCGACCGCCAGTTCCAATCCTTCAAAACCCGCGGCCTTCGCCAGCCGCGATGCTTCGTTGATCGGACAGGTGTTTTCCAGCCCGCCGGGCATCGACCAGTAACTGATGGCTTTTATCATGGACGTTTCCTCTATGTTGCGATATATTATCGTCGTTGTTATTTTTATTGCAAGTCGTTGTCATAACATTCGGAGGCACATCGCATGATTCTGCCGGAGCTGGCTCGGCGCATCTGCTGGACACTTCGCACGCTCGGCCCGATGGGTCGGCGTGATTTGGCGCGCCGGCTGGACATTCGGCCGAACACCATCGGCGACGCCGTGAACCGGCTCATCAAGCAGGGCCTGCTGTGCGAAGGTGAATCCGAAACCGCCGGTCGGGGCCGGCCGCTCGTGCCGCTGCGCATCGACACCGAGCGCCGCGTCGTCGTGGGGCTGTCGATGGAACCCGGCCGCGTCGGCGTCAGCCGCATGAACCTCGAAGGCCGGCCCATCGGCGAGCCGGTGCGCCAGCGCATCGACGATCCCAATCGCATGATCGCCGCCGCTCGAAAGTTGCTCGCCGATCATCTCGATCAACGCGTACTGGCCGTCGGGCTGAGTACGACGGGCTTCGTCGATCCCGCCACCCGGCAGGTGCTGCTCAGTTCCGCGATGACCGCCGATCAACCCGTGTCGCTCGCCCCGCTGTACGAACAAGCCGGCGATCTGCCGATCGTACTCGACAACGACCTGCACGCGCTGGCCGCGGCCTGGCTTCTGACGCATCGCACCGACACCACCGAAGACATGCTGCTGGTCGAGTTGCGCGACGGGGCCGTCGGCGCGGCGATGCTGGTCAACGGCCGGCCCAACCGCGGCTGCATCGTCAGCGCCAACGAAATCGGACACACACGCACCGACACCCCCACCGAAAAATGCTACTGCGGTCAGACCGGCTGCATGGAACGCGTCTTCAGTTCGCCATTTCTCGGCTCGCAACCCGGCGCATCCGACGACCTGGCCCATCGCATCGCATCGCCGCGCCGCACGGATCGCCGATTGCATCAGATGGTCGATTTGATCAGCAACGGCCTGGCCAACGCGGTGAACCTCATCCGCCCCAACCGGGTGGTGCTGCATCTGTGCTTCGAGGATCGCGTCTGGTTGTTCGAGCAACTCAAACAGGGAACGCAAAGCCGCCTGCTCGCGCCGCTGGTGCCGCGTGTCGCCATCGACGACTGGGGCGATTCGCGTCTGCGATTCTCACAACCCGCCGGCTGGCTGGCGCTGGCGGGTCTGTACGCCGCCGACTGGCTTTGACGTTCGCGGTGCATCATAATGATCGCCCCCCCACCCCCACCCCTGGCGACGATCATTCCAATGAACACACCGACCCCCGCGGCCCGTCCCGACTGGGAAAACCACCAACTGCCCCATCGTAACCGTCAACCGGCCCGCGCGCATTTCGTGCCGCACCTGACGCACGACGCGGCGATGACCTTCGACGCCGACCGCTCGCCCCTGGTGCAATCGCTCAACGGCGCGTGGCATTTTCATCTGGCCGATTCGCCCGCCGAGGCGCCGCGAACTTTCCACGAACCGGACTTCGATGTCAGCAAGTGGGACACCCTCCAAGTGCCCGGCGTGTGGCAGATGCAGGGCGGCCCCGATCATCGGTACGGCAAGCCGCATTACACCAACGTCACCTACCCCATTCCGATCGACCCGCCGCATGTGCCGACCGACAACCCCACCGGCTGCTATCGCCGCTGGTTCACCGTGCCCGACGCATGGACCGGGCAGCGCATCTTCCTGCGGTTTGAAGGTGTGAACTCGGCGTTTCACGTGTGGGTCAACGGCAAGGAAGTCGGCTTCAGTCAGGGCAGCCGCACTCCCGCCGAGTTCGATATCACCGATCACGTTCACAAAGGCGACAACGCGCTGGCGGTGCGCGTTTACAAATGGTCGGCAGGCACGTATCTCGAAGACCAGGACATGTGGCGGATGAGCGGCATCTTCCGCGACTGTTACCTGCTGGCCCTGCCGCCGGCGCATTTGCACGATTACACCGCCCGCACCACGTTCGACGCCGATTACCGCGACGCGACGCTTGATCTGCGAATCATCACACGCCACCTCGGCGACACCGACGCGGCGGGCCTGCGACTCACGGCACAACTGCTCGATGCGAACCGTCAACCCGTCGCCGATGCGCAGCGAGGCGAAACGCTCGCCGTCCGCGCCGGCACAACGCAGGCGACATCGTGGCGTATTCCGGTCGTCCGGCCGCGTCACTGGACCGCCGAGACGCCGTATCTGTATCACCTGGTCATGCAACTGGCCGACGCGGGCGGCAAGGTGCTGCAAGTGATCGCGGCCCGCATCGGTTTCCGTCAGGTGGAGATGCGCGGGCGAAATCTACTGGTCAACGGGCGGGCCGTCATGTTCAAGGGCGTCAACCGTCACGAGCATGAACCGACGCGCGGGCAGGCGATCGGCGTCGAGTCGATGATGCGCGATCTGACGCTGATGAAACAACACAACATCAACGCCATCCGCACATCGCACTACCCCAATCACCCGCATTTTTACGACCTTTGCGATCAGTTCGGCTTCTATCTGATCGACGAGGCGGACCTGGAATCGCACGGGTTTGTGCAACACCCTTCGCTGGCCAACGTCACCGATCTGCCCGAGTGGCGGGCCGCGTGCGTCGATCGCATGACACGGATGGTGATGCGTGATCGCAACCATGCGTGCGTCATCATGTGGTCGTTGGGCAATGAAGCGGATTTCGGTCGGAACCACGTGGCGATGGCGGCGGCGGCGCGTGAACTGGACCCCGCGCGCCCGATTCATTACGAAGGCGATTATCAATGCCGGGTCGTCGATGTTTACAGCCGGATGTACCCGGACATCGACCACCTGCACGGAATCGCCGCCGGTCGGCCCAGCGAGGGTTGGCACAACATCGTCATCGCGCCGCACCACTTCGCCGACAAGCCGTTCATCTGTTGCGAATACGCCCATGCGATGGGCAACGGCCCCGGCGCGCTCAAAGAATACTGGGACACCTTTTACCAATACCCCTTCATGCAGGGCGGCTTCGTATGGGAATGGCTCGACCAGGGCATCCTCCAACACGATGAAACCGGCAAACCGTTTTACGCCTACGGAGGCGACTTCGGCGACCGGCCCAACGATTCCAACTTCATCATCGACGGGCTGGTGTTCCCCGATCGCACCCCCTCGCCGGCGCTGATCGAACTGAAAAAAGCACTCGAACCAGTCGTCGTCGAAATCATCGACATGAAGTCCGGGGGCGGGAAACTGCGTGTCACCAACCGCTACGATTTCCGTGATCTTTCGCATCTCCAAGCCGAGTGGTCGCTGGTTTGCGATGATGCCGTGGTACAGTCGGGCGAGGTAAAACTTCCGGGGGTCGCCGCCCGATGCGGCGCGGAAGTGACCGTTCCGTGCGAACAACCGGAGCGACTGGTTCCCGGCGGCATGTATTATTTGAACCTGCGTTTCACCGTCGCCGGCGGCGATGAACCGCTGGTCAAACAGGGCCACGAAATCGCATGGGCGCAATTCCAAATGCCGTGGCGCTGTGAAGCACCCGCCATCGGTACGACAACATCGACAAAACTGAAACTCGAACAGACCGACACGCGGGCTGTCGTTTCGACCGGCGATACCCGCATCACCTTCGACACCGTGCGGGGCCGGCTTGCGGCGTGGCGGCACCGCGGCGCGGAACTGCTTCGCACAGGCCCGGGGATGAACTTCTGGCGTGCCCCGACCGACAACGACCGGCTGCACGGCGTGACGGCCGAGTGGAAACAGTCCGGCGTCGATCTGCTGGATTCACGCACCCGACGTGTCCGCATCGAACAACCCGCCGATCAAATCGTGCGCATCATCGCCGAGTTCACGATGGCGGCGATCGGCAAGCCCAACTCTTTCGACATCACGCACACCTACACCGTATTCGGCGACGGGGCGGTGTTGCTGGATGTTCATTTCCGTCCGCAAGGCGCGTGGTGCCCGACGCTGCCGCGACTGGGCGTGAGCATGACCTTGCCCGCGTCGTTCGACAACGCCGCGTGGCTGGGTCGAGGCCCCGGCGAATGCTACGTCGATAGCAAACACGCCAACCGTTTCGGCCTGTATGCCCGCACGGTCGATCAGTTGTTCACCAACTACATTTACCCGCAGGAAAACGGCAACCGCACCGATGTGTACTGGGTGGCGATGCGAAACGGCGAGGGCGCGGGTCTGCTGGCCGCCGGTCAACCGATGATGGATTTCGGCGCGTCGCATTACACCGTTGAGGATTTACAGAAAGCCGGGCACACGAACAAATTGACGAAACGGGATTTCATCACGTTCAACCTCGACCAGATGCAGGCCGGGCTGGGCAGCAACAGTTGCGGCCCCCGCGCCCTCAACCAGCACCTGCTGAAAACCGCGGAAAAGCGATTCGCCTTTCTGTTGCGCCCCCTGGCCGGCGGCGACGATCCGCGTGTCATCGGTCGGACGGCGATGGTGAAATGACCCGATGCGACACCGGCGTCATCGCATCATGTGCGGTCAGGGGGCCGGGGCCGTGGCGGAGGGCGCGGCGGAATCGGCGGGTGGTGACATGCCCATCGGCAGGTAGTCCGGTTCGTCGGCGTCGGGCGATGAGCGGGCCGCGTCGGAGCGCTGCTTGATCCGATCTCGCAAGGACAACGCCAGTGTCGCGGCTTTGGGGGCGACATCGGTGCGGCCGTAGCTGCGGGCGATGACCTGGCAGAGCATCAGGGCCGCGTCGAGGCGATTGTCGTCCGAGAGGGTTTGCGTCTGTGTGAGATACCACTCGGCCATTTTTTGCGGACGGGCGAGTTGATAGTCTTTGACCGCCTGCGCATTTTTGGATTGCAATTCGCGTTGAGCGCGTGCGGCGGCGCGGCCCTCTTCGCACGCCGGGCCGCAGAAGTCGATCACCTGATCGTAGAGCAGCATCGCCTGCGCGACGTTGCCCGCCGAGGCGTCGGCCTGTTGGAGCAGTTGTTTGCCGCGTTGGTCGGCGAAATCGCGGATGGCCTTGCCCCGTTCGATCAGCGGTCGGGGGTACCACAGGCCGGACACTGTTTTGTCGATCTGGCGTTCGGCCTGCTGGAATTGGAAAGCATCAACGAGGATACCGGCCTGGTTGATCAGGCGACGGGTCTGCGACTGGAGACGTTGCGGGAAAGGACGACAACGCGCGAACAGGTCATTGCGTTCGTGGGCGAAATAGGCCGAGTCGATGGTGGCGGGGTCGCCGCCGAAAAAGAAATTGCCGTCCGGGTCGATGAAGGCATAGAGCGGCTCGCCGTTGCCCTTGATGTTTTGCTTGATTTGATTGGCGCGGGCGTCGAGATGTTTGAGCGAAACCTCGGCGATGACGAATTGTCGTCCGGCTCCCGATGCGTTGAGGAGGGTGCCGTAGTAGGCCTTGGGTTCGGGGTAGGTCGTTTCGTAGTTCATGAAGATGACCAGCACCGGCACACCGAGTTTTTTACCGGCATCGCAGGCCTGCTCAATGGTCATGGCGTTGTTGTGCGTGTCCGGCCGAACCTCGGCATGCACCATTGACACCGAAACAAGAAAGACCAGACAAGCAACAATGGCAGCACCCAGAAACGCTATGCGAATGTCGGACATGGCTCAGTACCCCGCAGAAAATGGTGGAATCAAAGGTACCGGAACGATGGTGACATTATAACAGGTCGGACGCGCCGAGAGAGCGATGTGTTCGGAAATAATGGGAAAAAAATGTTAAACCGACGGGGCGCGACCGCCCGCCCGCTGAAGCGGGCGGGCCGAGGGGGGGAAGGTTGCGGCGTCAGTTTTTCGCGGCGTCTTTGGCGCGTTTGTCGGCCAGATCGGCGAGGTATTTTTTGGCTTCGCCCACGAGGTAGAACGAGCCGGTGACGACGATCAGGTCTTCGCGGCTGACCGCGCGGGCGGCAAGCTGGAGGGCGGCTTCGAGGTTGTCGGCGGTCTGCGCCATCTTGTCGGAATAGTCCATGAAATCGTGCTGGAGTTCCTTGGGGTCTTTGGCGCGAGGATTGGACTTGGCGCGGGTGAAGATGACTTTGTCGGCACCGAGATTGACCTCGCGCAACATGCCGGGGATGTCCTTGTCCAGACCGCAGCCGAAGATCATCACCAGCGAGTCGTAGGGGATGTGAGCGCCGATGGATTTGATGAGGGCCTGCATGGACGCGGCGTTGTGAGCGCCATCCAGGAGGATGCGCGGCTCAGGCCAGGCCAGTTCCATGCGACCGGGCAATGTGGTGGCGGCGAGGCCTTCGACGATTTTATTTTCGGCGCAGGTGAAACCGGCGTTTCGGAGTTTATCGAGCATCGCCAGCGCCAGGCCGCAGTTGAGGGCCTGGTGTTCGCCCTGGAGGGGCACGGCGAGATGTTCGTAGTGGAGATTGGGCGTGGTGAGACAGACGCGGGTGTGGGGGCCGAGTTCGCGGTTGGCTTCAAAACGGAAGGAGAACTCGATATCGGTGCCGGTGAACTGGAGGGGCGTGCCGATTTTTTCGGCGACTTCCTTGAGGGCGACGACGACGGCGGGGGTTTGTTCGCAACTGACGGCGGGGACGCCTTTTTTGAAGATGCCGGCTTTTTCACGGGCGATGTCGGGCAGGGTTTTGCCGAGTACATCGATGTGATCGAAGCTGATCTGCGTGATGCCGGTGACGCAGGGGGTGACGACATTGGTGGCGTCGAGGCGCCCGCCGAGGCCTGTTTCGAGGATGGCGATATCGACGGCCTGATCGACGAAATACTGGAACGCCATCGCGGTCATGATTTCAAAGAAGGTCGGCCGATCACTGCCCATTTTGGTGACACGGGGCGCGATGAACTTGACCAACTCGGTGAATTCGCTCTGGCTGATGGGCTGACCGTTGACGGCGATGCGTTCGCGGAGATCAGTCAGATGGGGGGAGGAGTAGGAGCCGACGGTGTAGCCGCAGGCGCGGAGCATGGCGTCGAGCATGGCGCAGGTGGAACCCTTGCCCTTGGTTCCGGCGACGTGGGCGGTTTTGAGTTGTTCCTGCGGGTTGCCCATGAGTTTGAGCAGTTTGCGCATGCGGTCGAGCGAGAAGGTGGAGGTGTTGTAACGGATGATGCGCATGCGCTCGTAGTCGGTGTGATCGAAGAGCCAGCGCAGCGCGGAGGCGTAAGTGCCGATGCCCCCGGAAGCGCCCCCGGAAGTGCCGCCGGACGCGCCGCTGGAGGTCGCGTCACCGGGCATGGGGGCGCGGACGGGTTTGGGGACTTTGCGGGTGACTGGCCGGGTGGTCGCCTTGGTGACGGATCGGCGTGCGGGCTTGCGTGATGGGGCCGCCTTGCTCGCCTTGCGTGCCTTGGGCGCGGCGACGGCGCGGGGGGGCCGCTTCTTGACCGACTTGCGGGGGGCCTTCTTCTTGGACGCCGAACGGGTAGCCATGATGATTTCCTGCGACGAAGGACAATTGAGTTATGATATCAAATTGTTGGAAATCTGTCAATTGGCGCATTGTAAAGTGGTTATTTCACAATAGGTTATGTTAAAAAGCGCCCGTAAATACTCGTGGCGGATTCTTGATAAGTCCGCCCCCGGCGACAGGGGCGATCCATCGTCCCCCGATCTGCTATACTGCCGCGCCTGTATTTTGTTCGGAGAAAAATATGCAACAGATCATTCGCGGCAAAGCATATGTGCTCGGCGATGACATCGACACCGATCAGATCATCCCCGCTGAACATCTCAAATACTCGATGACCGACCCCGAAGAACGCAAACTCTACGGGGCCGCGGCCAACATCGGCGTCCCCAAAGGCCAACGCGGCCTGCCCGACGGCAATATCCCGTTCGTCCGCGAAGGCGAATACACCAGCGACTATGCCGTCGTCATCGGCGGCAAAAACTTCGGCTGCGGCTCATCACGCGAACACGCGCCGTTCGCGCTCGCCGAGGCCGGTTGCAAGGCGGTGGTCGCCGAGTTTTACGCACGCATTTTTTTCCGCAACTGCGTCAACGGCGGATTCCTGCTGCCCTGCGAAGCAACGACCCGCCTGATCGACCGGATCAAAACCGGCGACGATGTGGAAGTCGATCTCGACAACGCCAAACTCACCGATCACACGACCGGCCAGACATTCACGCTCAAACCCTTGGGCGACGTGAAACCCATCGTCGATGCCGGCGGAGTTTTCAACTACGCGAAAAAAGCCGGAATGTTGTGAGAAGAATGACAAGGGGTTGGGAATGAGGGACCGGGGTGACGGTGGGCTGCTACACGGCGGACGAGGCGAAGGAAGTGATCGACCTGTCGCTGTCGCTGCTGGAAGGCCGGGGCGGCATCACGGGGGCGACGCTGCAAAAATCGCGGAGCAAAGCGTCGCTGTGATGCGGGGAAATCTTCCAACCCTTTTCGGGAGTCGCGCATCATGTTTTCCTTCGCACATCGCATCGTGTTGACGCTGTTGGTCATTACCTGCGTTGGGGGGCCGGGGTCGGTGGCGATCGCACAGGATTTGCCGACGGCCCCGAAGCGGCAATACACACAGAAGGAGTATCACGCCGACCTGCTGCAAATGCACCGGCGCGATCTGGTGGAGGGATATCGCGTACACGGGCGGCACGATGCGAAATGGGACGCGACGGTGATCGAATTGCTGGAAACCTGAGTTTTGTTTAAGAGGCGAGGCAATGGGGGAAGTCCACGTCGGGATCGAGCCGCAGCGAGGGTTTCCTGGGTTGCTTGGCATATGCGATCAGTCCGGCCAGCAGATGCACGAAAA
>JBAYVY010000094.1:0-10811 GCA_041674345.1 Phycisphaeraceae bacterium
CATTCGTCATTCGATATTCAGGGGTCATTCGTGGATTCGTCATGGGTCATTCCATACCGAACGTGTTTCCGCCGCTTGCGGCTTCACGCCCCCGGAAGCGGACCGCAAGCGGCAAAACGCCGCGGGGCCGTTAAGCGCCGCGGCGTGGAGGAGGATGAAAATCATTTGCTTCGGCGAGTCACGATCATCAGTCCGCCGAGGGCGAGCAGGCCGAGCGTCGCCGGTTCGGGGATGACGTTGACCGCGATGCGATCCAGGGAGATCGACGTGGATACGTTATTGGCGACCCCGCCGAACAGATAGCCCAGCGTGTAGGCGTCGGTGGTGTCCCAATTGCCTGTGGCGTTCAGGTCAATACCAAGCGAAGCGTTGTCGAATGCGGTCAATTCCGTAGCGCTCTCCGCATCGTAGTATTTTACGGTAATGGTGGTGTTGGTCAGAAGGACGCGAAGTTCGTCGCTGGCGGAGACATTGACGGAGGCACCCCCAACAGTCTGGGTTGTCGAGTAGCCGCCTGTGCCGCCCGCGTCGGTGCCGATATACCAGTCCAAACTCACGCCGCCGCCGACGTCTATCAGGCGAACGAAGACGCTCCCGAGGGTGTTGGTGGTGGTTTGCACCAAACCGAAGCGGTACTGCATCCCCCCGGCCAGGCCGCCGGCGAATGTGGTGGTCATGGACAGGCCGGAGGGGAAGTCGGTTCCCGGCGTGGCGGGCGCGGCGGTATTCAGAACGCCGATGCCTCGGTTCAGTGAGCCGCCGGACTGGTTGTCCATCGCCAGTGTGATCTGGGAACCGGCCTGCGTGACGGTGCGGGTCAGACCGGTCGCGTCCGCGCCGTTTTGGGACAGCGCCCAGCCGTTGCCGATGGGATCGCTGGTGAAGTGATCGTCGATGAGCACCGCGGCCCGCGCGGAGGCGGTCGAAAAGACCATCGTCGCGGCGATCAACGCCAGAAGTACGTGTTGCTTGAACATGCCATATGTCCTGTCAAAAAAGGGGTTCAAATTCTTCAAACGCTTCCACGGTTGTTGGGGGGTACGATGAATCATGGGCTGCATACCGTTTCGCGCACACAGCGAACGAGACGATTCGTTGCGGTTGTCTCCGCTGTCCTGCATGGCCACCTCCTGAATGGGATCAAAAAAAGGTTTCATCTTCCACGACGCATCGAAGGCCGCGACGCGCGGTCTTCGTTGGATTGCTGAACGGATGATTCGCCCGGTCCCCAGGCCGTGCTCCCGGCGTGCCACTCGCCTCGAATCCGAACCGATGGACACGGCGCTTCGGGATGGCGCAATCGCTTCAACATCATTTCGGCGGCCCGCCTGCCCATGCTGAAACGATCAAACATGACGTAGCTGATGTTGGGCATCGAAATCAGAGAAGCGTACTCCACATCGCAAGCCGCCAGACCGAAATCGAAACCGGGCCGAAGCCCCATCGTCGCGGCGACATATGCCAGAAACAATCCTTCTTCACCGCTGGCCACCACGCCGCAGTCCGGCTTCAAAATCTTGCGAAACGCCGCGGGATCAGGCGGCAAGCGAACTTTCCCGCCGCGGGTCTCAATCCAACCGGGAGCATATCGCATCTCTTCCACCTCGATGCCGACCGCCTCCGCCGCCTGCCGTAATCCCGCAAGACGATCCACGAAACTGAAGTGAATCTTCGGGTCCGTGGCCTCGGAACTCATCCAGATCAACCGGCGATGCCCCAGTGCGATCAATTGCTCGCCCACCAGACGCCCGGCATGCACTTCATCCCGGCGGATGCAGTTCTCTTCCCGCCACACGTTGGTTTCCAGCCAGATGCACTGTGGTGACAAGGCCTCCACACGCTCGTACACATGGGTGGGCAAACTATCAATGACGATCACACCATCAAGCATATGTTCCTGAAACACGCGCGACGGCTGCTTGCGTGAGCCAAGCACATCGTTGATGCGCACCAGCGTCAAAACATAGCCCTCGGCTTCCAGGCGTTCGTTGATCCCCAGGATAAACTCGTAAGCGGCGGGGTAATGCAGCGGCCAATCGGGGGCGTTGCGGATCAGCACGCCAACCTGCCCGGTCTGACGTGATCGCATCATGCGAGCCGCGGCATTCGGACGATACCCCAACTGATCCGCCAATTCATGAATCTGCTTGCGCACCCGCACACTGACCCCCGGTATCCCCGCCATCGCCCGGCTCACCGTCATCGAAGAAACCCCCGCAGCGAGAGCTACGTCCTTTAACGTGCTGGTTTTATAGGTTTGACTGGCCATGCTTTCAATCATCCCGGTGGGGAACGATTCAATACACAGGATACGTTAACGCTAACGTCATCCATGAATTTACACCAAATATCCGACAAGTCAAGCGAAAAAACGACGCAATTTCCAAAAATCGCCCTGTTGTAGCGGCCCAGCAGCTTGTCGCGGAGCTTTATGCGGTTTATGAGCGATTTTTCGGAGTGAGAATCGCTGTCGATTTTGCTTGCGGCGAGCAGCGGCCGCGCCGAGTCTTTGAAAAATCCAGAGGTTTTCGCGTTCATGTGCCCGCGTCAGGCGGCGCGCGGGAGTTGGAGGTTGACGCGGACGATCGGGAAACGTGGATCGCCATGACCCATGCGCTCACGCCTCTGTTAACTGGTGGGGGTTTTGTTTCGCAACATCATACAATTTGTATCTCATGTGATTACATCACCTTGTCATTTTTCGCGGACGCAACAGCGTCGATTTTTCGGGCAAATCATCTCTGCAAGCGAGTTGATTCCTGCGCGCTAGATTTTCGATAAGGGTTGCCTTCGGGGAGGGCGCGGGTGTAGCGAAAGGCGGGTGGGACGAGGAAGAAACCTGCCGTGTGAATAATTCAACAGAAAGTTCTTGACATGGCAATTCCGGGAGGTATATTTACACGTGCTTACTTTACACGTGCTTACATATGGTTGTCGGCCGCACGGATGGATCACAGAAATGGCGTAAGTTTAGTATGCCAACAGTCTTAACAAAACCAGTATTTTCTGACCGGCACAAACAAAGGGTTCGATGACCATTTCCCAGACACAATTGGCGCAGATTTCCGGGTTCTCCCGGCTGACGGTCAGCCGCGTGTTGGCCGAGCAGGATGGGGTCTCGGATCAGACGCGGACGAAAATTCTGCATTTGGCTCAGCAGCACCGGTATCGCCCCAACGCAGCCGCCCGGGCGATCCGCAGCAATAAGACCCACCAGATCGGCCTGCTGTTGTGCAACTCGGAAGACGCACCGTTCACCAATCCCTCGGCATTTGAAATGATGATCGGGATCAACAATCGGCTGGCGCAAGAGGGTTACATGCTGGTCGTCGTTCGCATCGGCGATGTGTTGGAACGGCTCAAGCATGATTCCAGGGTTTTTCGGGAACGCTCGTTGGACGGCATCATCATCTCCGGCCTTATCCCAGCGCCGCTGATGGATTACGCCCGCCAACTCATTCCCAATTGCCTTTTTGTGGATACCAATGTTTGGCAGCCGAACGATTGCATTCGGCGCGACGAGGCGGCGGCGGGTCGCATGGCCGCCAAGGCATTGATCGAAGCCGGTTATCGTCGTCTGGCATGGTTGGGGCAATTAGTGGAAGCAGTGGACTGCCACTACAGTCTGGCGGATCGCTACCGGGGTGCCCGGGCCGTCGCCGAAGAACATGGCGTGGTGCTGGAACACATCCCCGATGGTCTGCCAATCACTTCGCAGATGTACGACGATTTTGTCCGCCGATTCAACGCCGCGCTGAGTCCTGATCTGGGCATCGTGGCTTACAACACCAACCTCGCCCTGAACTGCATGGACGCGGCGATGCTTCACGGCCGGCTTCCGGCCAGGGATTTCGGGCTGGTCTGTTGCGAAAACTCACATACCAACTTTTTTCATATGCCCAGTCTCAGCAGTGTGCTGTTTGACCGGTTTGAAATGGGCAAGCGGGCCGCGGAAATGATGCTGAACCGTTTGCGCTCTCCCGACGCACCGTGCCCATCCATTCGCATCCCATGCCAATGGCGCGCCGGCGGCACTATGCGCGGGACTGATGGATCATCCTTGTAAGAACCGGGTATCGCACGTTGCGGTATCCGATGTTTGCGAAAATCGCGATTTTTGTGTCAGGAACTCAATTTGGGAGGGCATCGCATGTCGGACAGCGGAAAACATCGCATCGAATCATCCCTTTTAACCCCTTTACCTCGGAGGAAGAACATGACTCGCAACAACTCTCGAATTCTGATCGGCATCTTTGGTTCGCTGGCCATCGTCAGTGCGGCTTCCGCCGACTCCATCTGGAGCGGCGGCTACGCAAACTGGTCGTCCAACGGCAACCCCGGCTGGAACGGCACGGGCGTACCCAACGCCGTTGACGCCGTCGCCAACACCTCCGCCATGACAAGCGCCTTGGGCGTGAACGGTTCCTACACCCTCGGAACCGTTCTGCACTACACGACCACAAACCGCCCGTTCAACAGCGGCGGCGCGGGCACCGGCCTGATATTCGATGTCGGTTCCGGCAACGCCTTGATCGACCTCGGAAGCAATCCAAACAACAGCCAAATTTGGGCCACCAACGTCACCCTCAACGATAATCTCGAACTGAAATATGCGAACCCCGGCACCAACGCCATTAGCATGACGCTGAACGGAGTGGTAGGTGGAAACGGCGGGTTCATTCTTAACGGCAGCGCCGGCGGCAATGGCAGCGATCTGCGCCTGATACTGTCCAATCCGGGCAACAGCTTCGCCGGCGGCGTCGCCATCAATCCCCAAACCAGTCTCTGGCTGAACGCTTCCGGCGCGGCCGGCACCGGAACCATCGACCAAAGCGCGGCCACCGGTCCTCAGTCGGCCATATCCAGCATCGTCTTCCAGACCAACGATCAGACCCATAGCAACAACTTCATCCTGCAACAAATCAACAGCGGCAACAACGCCGCCTTACAAGTCAATGGCGTCACCGCGACACTGAACGGCACCCTGTCATCGGCCACCGCCGGTTTCGCCGGTCGCATCAGTTTTAGCAACTCCACTTCCAAGCTGATCTTGGGCGGCCAAAACACATGGACCGGAACCCTCTATCTCGATGGGGCCAACGGCGTGATTCTTCAGGTCAACGACGCCGGTGCGTTGCCGGGCGACTTCGGCGGAAATCCCGGCTCGGTCACTCTGCGCGCCAACGGCGGCAAGGGCCAATTGCTGTTCAACGCCGCTGGAACCTACTCGCAGGAAATCCGCGACGGCGGCAATACGAACGGCGGCGGCAGCGCCACCTCCCACACCGCTCTGATCGGCACGACCGATGCCTTCACGGGGCTGGTCACGCTCGACTCCACCCAGCAACTGACCTTCAAGACCGCTTCCAACGGCCTGGAACTGTACGCCGGCAACGTCGGCGGAACACTTGAAGTCAAATCGCTGCTCACTGATGAAGACGTCACACTGCCCCTGTCCAAAACCGGTCTCGGCACGGTCAATCTTTCGCGGCTCACCGGCAACACCTACGACGGATCGACCACCGTCAGCGCCGGCACGCTGCTGGTCAACAACACCAGCGGCTCGGCCACCGGCACCGGCGCGGTCAGCGTCGCAGGCGGAGCCACTCTCGGCGGCGGCGGCTTCATCTCCGGCTCCGTCACCTTCGCCGACAACGCCATCCTCGCGCCAGGCAACAGCCCCGGAACCCTCACCGTCGGCGGCATGACACTCGCCAACGCTTCCGTCCTCAACTTCCAACTCGATGCCACGAATCACACCGTCGGCGGAGGCGCCAACGACCTGGTTCAGGTCAACGGCGATCTCACACTCGACGGCATCCTCAATATCTCCGTTCTGAACGGCGCCTCGCTGTCCGATGGCGTCTATCGCCTGTTCAACTACACCGGCAATCTGACCAACAACACGCTGGCACAGGGAACCGGCTTCACCGCTGGTTACAGCGTCCAGGTGGATACCGGCAGCAAACAGGTCAACCTCGTGGTCATCCCCGAACCGGCCACGCTCGGTCTGCTGGCCGTCGGCGGAATGATGGTGTTCGCGCCTCGCCGTCGATAATCTTGATTTTCCCTCCTCCTCCGTCGGTTCGCTTGATTGTGAATCGGCGGTTTGACTCGGATCACGCTTTGATCCGGCGCGCCACACGCCGCTTGCGGCTTCGTGAAGCCGCAAGCGGCGGGAACACACGCGGATCAATCCTGTTCGGCACGGTTTTCGCGCCTTGGACTTACGTCATTTTAAGTGTTTTGATGAACCGGCTGTTCCGCGAAATCAGGATAAAAACGCCTACCGCAAGGTGCGTGCCGAACAGGATTGCACGCGGATACATTTCACGGAGGATCACAGTGATGTGCGATGTGCGATCTGCGATGTGTCGGGAGCGACGAGCGATGAGCGATGAGCGAGGTCCGTCGATGAACGCGGCTTTTGACATCGCACATCGAACACCGCACATCCGACACGGTTTCACGCTTGTGGAACTTCTGGTGGTGATTGCGATCATCGCGGTTTTGATGGCGGTGTTGCTGCCGGCTTTGCGAAACGCGAAAAAAATCGCGCAAAGTTTGCGATGTATGTCAACCATCAAACAGATCGGATTGTGCAATGATATGTATGCGTCGGACAATAGTGATTGGTACATCCCGATCGTTCAGCCCTACGCCGCGGGTGCAAACGGCATCTGGTGGACAGCCAACAACAACTTGCGTGATATGTTCCGCTTGAAAACCACACCGGATGGTTACGCATGGCCCATCTACGATTGGCCGATCAACCTGACCTGCCCCAATGCCGATTATGCCGTGAATGTCGCAACGCTTGGCAATCGTTGTTGGTACAACTACGGCTACAATGCCGAGAAACGCCCCTGGAACTTATGGATGGGCGCCACTCCCCGCGTTGCCGCGGCTTATCGAAGATCGCAACTCATTACCCCCGGTTCCAGCATGGTGATGGCCGACTCCCTCGACATCCAGATCACATGGATCGGTTCCATACCCGGCAAATATCTCGGCGAAAGCCCTTCCGCCGGCGTGATCGCCCTGCGCCACCAGAATGGCGCCAACGCCGTCTATTTTGACGGGCATGTCGATCGTCAAGCCGGCGATGTTCTTACTTCGTTGAACCCCGATAATGCCTTCTGGGCCGCAACGGCCTCCAATGCGCCGTGACAATATCGCGACAAATCGCCGCAGCCAACGGTGCCGGTTTGTTCAGTGAACCATATGATTAATTTCCCCGAACGGATTTAACTCATGCGACATTTTATTGCCTGTCTGATCCTGTTGTCTTGTCTTTGCAGCATGGCCATGGCTCAACCCGAAGTATTACTTGACGTGGATTTTTCCCAGCCCCCTGAGAAATGGGTCGCTGTCAATCCACCCAACGACAAAATGCAGGGGCGACTGCTCGAAGGGTGGAGTGACAACTCCGAATGGGCGGAAGTCTGGGGTCGCTACGATGCGATGAGCGAGGGCGGCCAGGGCTTCATCCGAATGACGCTCACCCAATACAAAGGCGGAGCGATGATGATGTATCACGCTCCGCTTCCCCCGGTCAAAACGCCAAGTATCTATCGGCTCCAGGTCCGTGGCAGGAGCATGGAAGGCGATACTCAGGGCCGCTTGGGATTTGCTGTGAGAGAGGCTGCGGGTCCTCACAAAAATCTATGGATTGTCGAGCCGAACCTCGGACCGGAATGGCGCGATTATGAGTGGACTTTCAGTTTGAACCCCATCAATTGCGATTCGGGGTTTTGGATTAATTGGTCAGGCAAGGGAAGCGTGGATATCGCCGGCGTTCGTCTGGTTCGGCTGGATTACAACGAATACTTGCGGCAACTGGAAAAAGACATGCCGGCGAAAAGCCCTCGCAATCTGATCCGTAGTTCGCGGTTTCCTTTGGGAATGCAGAGCGGATGGAGCATGGGTCGGATGGTCAGCGATGGGGATCAAATGACCGTTGCCCCGGATGTGACCGTCGATGGCGTCAAAGGCAGCGATTGGCCGGCACTGAAGATCACCAGCAACATCGCCGGGGGGTTGTATTTTGAACCCCTGGTGCTTGTCCGTCCCACCAAGCAACAGGTGGTCAGCATTTATATCAAAGGGCGGGGAACAGGAAAATTGTCGATCGGTTGTGATGGGCGCGAATTGGCGAAGAGCGATTTTAATGTTGATTCCAGTCAGGAATGGAAACGGATCGAAGTGCCGTTTACGCCGAATATTCTCGGCCGAATCCACAGCATTCAACTGGTGCTCAATCAGCCGACGCGGGGATTGTGGGTGGATGCTCTTCAAGCTGAGGAAGGCGAACACGCCGGGCCTTATGTGTCGATGAAGACCGCCGAAGTCGCCTTGGCCTGCCCATCGGATACGGATGCGGCTGCGGCGCGAATCCAATTCGCCGATGAACCGGCCGAAGTGGAGTATTGCGTCACAGGTGCCGAGTCTGGTTCGGTGTTGAAGACGGAAGTCTTTGACCTTTATGGCCATGAACGATCACTACCGGACATACTTTTGCCCCTAAATGGAACATCGCCTGTGCGGGGACGACTTGCTTATGACCCGCCTGTGGATCGCCCGTATGGCCAGTTTCGTATCGAGTGCCGGGTGGTCAAAGAGGATACGGACATCAGTCCGGTCAACGAGTTGATCGTGACACGCATTCGACGTCCGCGGTTCTGGGGTATTGATGCGCCCCAGTCCTATTTTGGAACACACACATTCTCCAATAATCGCCATCTGCTGATGGCCAAGGCGGTGGGCATCAACTGGGTTCGTCTGCACGATGCGGGGATTGAGTATGTGCAGTGGTATTCACTTGAACCGCAACCCGGCCGCTGGACCTTTCATGATGCTTCGATCAATAAGTATCGCGGCAAGCACTTGTCCATTCTGGGCCAGCTCGTGACCGCTCCACTCTGGGCCAGCCGACATCCGCAAGACGCGACGCTTGGCTATTACGACCGCTTCTTCATGCCAAGGGATTACTCCCTGTTCGGCCAATATGTCAAAACCGTCGTCGGTCGTTATCAAGGCGTGATCGACGCATGGGACATGTGGAACGAACCCTGGGGGGCGCATTTCTGGATATACGACTACAACGCCTCCGAAAAACGGTTCATACAGAGTCCTGATGCGGCCGGGGATTATGCCCGGTTGATGGGTACATCCTACGAACAGGCGAAGCTCGCCTCGCCGAATGCGATCATCTCCGGTTTGAACACTTATGACACGGGGCGCGGTACCCAGTGGACCAATCGCCTGCTCGCGGCTGGCGCGCTCCCATCCTGTGACGTGATTAATTATCACCAATATATTTTGATGCGATGTGGATTCCCCGGCGACCGTGCTCAACAGGGCTATCACGAAGCGCTCGGGAATATGCTCGACACCCCCGACTTCAAATCTCCAAAGCCGGTTTGGATGACGGAAGGCAACCCCATTTCGGGACGATGCAAAAACGGGTTCTATCATTACACCCTTCCCAAGACCGACGAACGCGAGAACTGGATGGACAACTGCGATTGCCAGTCGCGATACATGGTGTCTCTGTTATCCTGCGGAGTTCAAAAATTTTTTCTCTATTCCATGCACGTTCATGGGTATTTCGGCATACCTCACCGCGACCGAACCATCGTCACCAGTGAAGGGTATCCCGACTCCACCGCGGTCGCATATGCAGCTCTTGCGTGGAACCTCGACGGCATGCAGCCCGTCACAACACTCACTTTGGCGCCGGATGTATATGCCTTCCTCTTCCAATCCACCGATGGCCTGCGCAGTGCCGCCGTGCTTGCAACCAAGAGAACTGACATTCCCCCCTTCACTCCGGCCACGGCACCGGATATGCAACGTCAAGATGTTTTGGGAAATCCGCTGCCTCTGAATCGCCCGCTGGGCGCGACTATTGAATATTGGGTATGGAATCATCCCGCCGATGCTCTGAGGGAATTACTGACCCAACATTCCGAATCGAACCCACGTTAATGTCCCGCCCTATGAAGCCGGGTTTGTCAAGGGGGAGTTTCGGGCGATGGGGTTCATGCTCCTATCCGGGTTGCGTCCTTCACTGATCGTCGGACGACCCATTCAACTTCCATGCGACGACGCCCATTCTTTTCAACCCGGTTCGTGACCTTGGGGGACAGCCGGGCTGTCGTCTGGTCCATCGCGTGGAATCTCCTGCCTTCGTTCATCTCACGTCCTTTGACCCGCGGTGCTCTCCGGGGGCGGGGGCGAATGCCTCCGCCGCATCACGTCGTTGTCGCCATCGTCGGTTCGCGCCACGATGTGCCATCCCGCAACTTTGCCCAACAAATCACCAGCAGTTTCCACGCCGTCGCCGTCACCGCGATCTTCCGTCGGGTCTTGCTGCCTCGACACACCTGATCAAAATGCGCACACAACCGTAAGCGTTCCATAAAACCCGTCTTTTGTGGCGAGCAAGAAAGCGGGACAGAGCAAGAAAGCGGGACATGTACGATTTTACTTGGGTCTGCAAATCCGGTTTCTCACCACCCATTCCATCCACGCGCCTCCCCCATTGCCCGCCCGCGATTCACACATTCCCACAAAACCGTACCTGTCCCGCTTTCTGTTCCTGTCCCGCTTTCTTTTCCCCGCCGAGAAATCGGCTGACCCGCCGCAGGAAGTAAGCCCCCATCGACCGCACCGCCGCGCCAAGTTCCGCCCCTATTGCCCCGTAAGCGTTTCATAAAACCCGTCTTTTGTGGCGTGTGGGCTGATGCGATGCTGTGGGGATGGAAGATATCCATCACAATGGTTCGATGACCAAGCGTATGCGTCGG
>JBAYVY010000095.1:0-10798 GCA_041674345.1 Phycisphaeraceae bacterium
ATCGTGGATTTTCAGCACGACCAGCCGGTGGACGAATCGCATCCGCGTTACATGAAGATCGGCGACGGGTGTACGGTGGCGATGGCGAATCGGCTGCGTTTGCGGGCGGGATACAACGCGCATGAGTTTTACCAGTTGATGGGGTTCAAGCACCTGACGCTGATCGCGCGGGACGTGACGGAACGGTTGACGGCGCGGGTGCGGATTCGCACGGCGGGTTATCCGTTCACGATGGGGGGCGTGTTCGAGTCGAGTGACGAAACGCTCAACGGCATTCACGCGATTTGCCGGCATACGCAGCGGCTTTGCGCGATGGACGCATATGTGGATACGCCGTGGCGGGAACAGGCGCAATGGTGGGGCGATGCGCGGGTGCAGGGTCGGAACACGTTTTACATGGACGGGGACGCGCGGCTATTGGCGCGGGGGATACGGAGCATCGCGGGGCAGAAACTGGAATCGGGTCTGACGCCGGGCCATGCGCCGACGGTGGGTTACTGGTGCATATTGCCGGACTTCGCGCTGACGTGGATATTGACGGTGTGGGATCACTACTGGCAGACGGGGGACGCGGGGTTGTTCATCGAACAGCAGTCGCGTGTGCGGGAAGTGCTGGCGTATTTCGACGCGCCGGCGGCGCGCCATGCGTCGGGGCTGCTGCGATATGATCCGCGGTTCTGGTTGTTCGAGGACTGGAGTACACTGGCCAAGCAGGATGTGCCGTGCTTTTTGAATTTGTGGTACGCGCTGACGCTGGGGCGCGTGGCGGACTTGTGCGAGGTGATCGGCAAGGCGGAGGACGCGAGGCGGTGGCGGGAAGCGGCCGACGCGCATGAGGCGCTGATCGTGAAGCATTTTTACGATGAAAAGGCGCAGGCGTTGCGATCGGCGTTGACGAACGAGCTGAAGGCGAACGGCGAGCCGTCGGTGCATGACCAGACGCTGGCGTTGATGCTGGGGATTTGTCCGCAGGCGCATGAGGCGATGATGGGGCGGTATGTGCTGCCGTATTTGGCGGACGGGACATTGCCGGATGGCGCGGCCAAGCCATCGGCGTTCTGGTGTACCTACGTGTTGCAGGAGGCGATCGGTCGCGGTTACGGACGCGAGGCGTTGGGGTTCATCCGCCGGCACTGGGAACCGATGCTGGCGACGGGGACGACATGGGAAAATTACTGGTGGCAGCCGCGGTCGGGCTGGTCATGCGCGCATGCGTGGACGGCGCATCCGAGTTACCACCTGCCGGACATTTTGGCGGGGATTCGTCAGACGGGCGCGGGGTGGTCGGCGGTGCGGCTGGAGCCGGCGTTTGTCGAGGGGATTGATCGGGTGAACTGCGTGGTGCCTTCGCCGCGCGGTCCGATCAGCGTGCAATGGCGACGTGACCAAGGGCGGATCACGGGGCGGGTGAGCGTACCGAAGGAAGTGGCGGTGGAACTGAAACTGCCGGGTCAGGCGATGCGCGAGCAGGTGGGCGGGGAGATGGCGTTTGAAGGATGAGGGGAGGGAGTAGGGATTAGGGATGAGGGGCTGGGGGCTGGGGTTCGTCGGCACGCGGCGAGGAGCAGTGTCGCGCTGACGGCGAGCAGGGTGCCGGCGGCGGGTTCGGGGTAATGGGCGGCGGGCGGCGGATCGTCCGTGGCGGTGAGGGTGGTGTAAGGGATGTTGACCAGGCCGGGGTCGAGGGCGGCGTGGGGGTCGTTGAGGAAGACGTCCTGATCATCGACCGGGCCGGTGGAGAAATCGCGGGTAAAGTCGCCGGTGACGGGATCGACGTGGCGCCACACCGCATCGCCGGGTGACAGGAGCCAGACGGGTTCGGCCAGCGCGGATGCGACGGGCCAGTCGGCGCTGGTGCAATAGGTCCATATGTCATCGGCGGCCCATTGCGCTGGTGACGGGAGGGTGGCGGCGCTATCGGTGGTGGACCAGTGCGTGATGCCGGGCATGACGACCAGATGGCGAGAGACATTGGCGCTGGCGACGATCAGCCACAGCGAAGCAACGGACACCGACTGCGTACCGGCGGGCAACGGCGCGGGCCAGACGCCTTCGTGCAGCAACACCACCTGCGTGGAAGCGGACTGTGGCGTGATGGTGAACACGGCTTTGACGGTGTTCCAGCGGTAGCGGTTGGGATTGGCATCCATCACGACCAGGTCGAACGGGGCGTCGCCGGGGGTGAGGGTCAGTTCGAGATAGTTGTCAGCGGTGTCTGGGGGGCCGAGGCGCACTTCACTGATGATCGCGGCGGAGGCGGAAGCGACGATGACAAAACCCGCCAGGAATACAAGCGACAAACCGGGGACGGATGTGTGACGCACGGGGTGTTCTCTCTCTGGTCTTCTCTCAGAACGTGGGAAGAGGATACCACGGTGACAGGATGTTGTCACCGACTGGAAAGGCGGTTAAGGGGAAATAAATAAGGGATGCGGGCGAGGGGGGTGGTTACGGGTGGGCGTGGCCCGCGGCGATGTTGGACGGTGGCGTCCCGCCCCCGGAAGTTGTAGCGGGCGTTGGTGCGTTGGGAAATGGAATGTCGCCGGGAGGGGAAGCGGCGGAGGCGAGATCGGCTTTGGTTTTTTCGGCGATTTGTTGGGCGAGGTACTGGCGGTGGCCGACTTTGTAGGCGGTGACGGTGATGAAGCTGAAGATGATGAGGAAGAAGGGGCCGACGAAGCGGAGACGAAGGAAGATCATGGACGAGCCGACGACGGCGAAGGCGAGGGCGATGCCGTAGAGGGCGAAGACCGCTTGTTTGACGGACAAGCCGGAGCGGATGAGTTGATGATGGAGGTGTTGGCTGTCGGGGCTGAAGATGGGCTGGCCGCGCATTTTTCGGCGGACGATGGCGAGGGAGGTGTCGAGGATGGGGACGGCGAAGACGATCAGGCCGGCCATGACGAGGGTGGGATCGCCCTTCTCGGCGAAGAGGAGGATGGTGGTGACGGAGAGGTAGCCAAGGAGGAGTGAGCCGGCATCGCCCATGAAGATGTTGGCGGGGTTGAAGTTGTAGGGGAGGAAGCCGAGGATCGCGCCGAGCATGGCCAGACACATGACGATGCGGACGGGATCGAGGAAGGGCGAATAAGCGCCGCCGGGACCATACAGACCCATCGCCAGGGCGGTGGCGATGAAGAGGAAGCCGAGGGTGATGATGCCGGTGACGCCGGACGCCAGGCCGTCCAGGCCGTCGAGGAGATTGGTGGCGTTACAGGCGCCGAGGACGAGGAAGGCGACCAGACCGGCGCCGATCCAGTAGGACGGATCGTAATAGACCGGGTGCGCGCCGAAGCCGGGGATGATGGCCGGATCGAGGCCGAAGTTGGTGAACAGCGACCGGATGGCGCCGCTGGCGAGTTGTGTGCCGACGGTTTCCTTGGCGAGCAGGGCGGCGGCGAGGAGTTGTCCGCCGACTTTGACGCGGGGGCTGATGCCGTACACGTCGTCGATCACGCCGACGAGGCAGATGATTCCCGCGCCGACGATGATGCTCATGGGGAACTGGACCGAGGAGGCGGAGACCTGTTCCATGACGGCGGTGTGGGGCGTGAGGAAGAAGCAGACGATCACGCCGATCAGCCAGCCGAGGAACACCGCCACGCCGCCGAGGTACGCCACCGGCTCGATATGCTGCTTGCGCTTCAGGTCAGGCCAATCGACGATGCCGTTGGCCAGCGCCAGTTTGCGCATGATCGGCGTCATGATGAGCGACACCACGAACGCGACCAGCAGCACGGGCATGTACGGGCTGAGCACCTGATTGGCGCTGAAGGTTTGCTTCACCGCCTCGGTCAGGTTGCCCGCGCCGTTCGTATTCAGTTGTGCCAGCACGCTCCACATCGTTTGCCTACTCGTTACCAGCCGGTCGGATCAACTGCCGAAGGATATCGTCCAGTTTTTTCGTCGGCGTAAATCCGATCGCCGCCCGTATTTTCGTCAGGTCCGGCACGCGCCGGGTCAAATCGTCAAACCCGCTGCCATATGCCGAATCATATGGCACATTCACACGACCGGCCCGCGAACCGGTCATCGCGATCACACGATCCGCCAGGTCCGCAATCGACACTTCCTCGTCACTGCCCAGGTTATACACCTGCCCGTGACATTCAGGCCGGCCCAGCAGCTTCGGCAACGCATCGGTCACATCGCCCACGTGACAGAAGCATCGCGTCTGCCGGCCGTCGCCATATACCTCTATCGGCTGATTCGACAGCGCCTTTGCGATAAAACGCGGAACCACCATCCCGTATTGCCCGCTTTGCCCCGGCCCGACCGTATTGAAAAACCGCGCCGCCACCACCGGCAATCCATCGGTCTGATAATGCGCCAACGCCAGGTATTCATCCAGCGCCTTGCTCATCGCATATGACCACCGGCTGAACCGCGTCGATCCGTAAACCACATCATCATCCTCGCAAAACGGCACCTTCGCGCTCTTGCCATACACCTCGCTCGAACTGGCGATCAGCGTCGGTATCTTCCGGTCCGCCACCTGCCGCAGCAACGTCGCCACCTGCGTCACGTTGTTCTCAATCGACCGCACCGGCTGCTCGACGATCAGCTTCACGCCCACCGCCGCCGCCAGGTGGTACACCTGTTCCACGCCGTCCAACCACGATCCGTCGGCGGGCATGTCCGACACCCTGCACGCGCTCAGCCGGCACCCCCGGAAGTTGTCAAGCAGGTGCGCGATGTTGCTTCGCCGGCCGGTGGATAAATCATCCACGACATGCACGTCGTGGCCCGCGGCCAGCAGCGATTCCACCAGATGCGAGCCGATGAAGCCCGCTCCTCCGGTGACGACGATCTTCATACCGCGATACTCCATCATAAACGGATTGGTGATTTTGGATTTTTGATTTGTGATTTAAAATCCACGATCTTCAAGCCCGGCCATGCCGTCTTCGGCTTGGCCGGGATCGACGCCTTCCAAATCACACGGCTTCGACAACGGAACGCTAAATCCAAAATCACAAATCACAAATCCCAGCGATCTCCCGCTTCAATTCCGCCGCCGCCGCCCCCACCGCCGCCGTCCAGTCCGCCGTGTACTTGTCGGCATATGCGTAAATCACGGATCGGCTGGCGGTGATGATCGCGCTGCTCGGCTTGCCCGGCAGAAAGCAGCCGCGCACGTCTTCCGCGCCGCCGCCCTGCGCTCCGTAGCCCGGCACCAACAATATCTGCCGCTCCATTCTCCGCCGCAGGTCCGCGATCTCATCTCGCTGGGTCGCCCCGACCACCGCGCCCAGTAAACTCATCCCGCTTTCGCCGACATCCCCCGCCCCGGTGGCCGCCACTAAATCCGCCATCATCTGCCCCACCGTCCGTCCATCGGCCAGCTTCTGCGACTGCACCGCGTCACTGCCGCCGTTGCTCGTTCGCACCAGCGCGAACAAACCTTTGCCCTGTTCCCTCGCCGCCTTCAACAGCGGCTGCAGCGTGTCCATCCCCAAATACGCATTCACCGTCAACGCATCGACCCCCGTTTCACTTCCGGGGGCGGGGGCGAAACTCGCCGCCGCGTAATGTTCCGCGCTGATGCCGATGTCCCCGCGCTTGGCGTCCAGTATCACCATCAGCCCCAGCGCCTTGGCCTCCTCGATGCAGTTCCACAAACATTCCACGCCCTCGGCCTGGTATCGCTCGAAGCACGCCGATTGAAACTTCACCATCGGCACGCCCGCCGCCGCCGTCGCACGCAACACCCCCCGCACAAAGGCCTGTATCGCATCGCTCGCGCTGGCCGGGTCGCTCCCATCGTCCATCCCCTCCCGCGAACGTATCGCGCCCGGCAACTTCGCATACACCGGGTCGATCCCCACGCACACCGGCGAACCGCTGCGCTCCACCGCCCCACGCCATCGTTCCGCGAAATGATTCATCCCCCCATCATACCCCGTCCGTCATTTCCGGGGGCGTCCCCATCTGCTAAACTGTTCCTTCTTCGTCGTCGTTCTCGAAACCCGAAACCCCGGAACCCGAAACCCCGGAACCCGGAACCCGGAACCCCGAAACCCCGGAACCCGAAACCCGAAACTGAAAACCCATGAAACGCATCCACAACTTCTCCGCCGGTCCCTGCACATTGCCCCTGCCCGCCCTCGAAGCCGCACGCGATCAATTCGTTGATTACAAAGGCACCGGCATGTCGCTCATCGAGATGAGCCACCGCTCCAAAACCGTCGATGCCGTCCACGTCGATGCCCTCACGCTGTTCCGTGAACTGCTCCATGTCCCCGCCACTCACCATATCCTCTTCCTCGGCGGCGGGGCCACGTTCCAGTTCGCCCAAGTCCCCATGAATCTGCTCGCCGGCGGGAAATCAGCCGATTACACCCACACCGGCGCCTGGGCCAAAAAAGCCATCGCCGACGCCAAACTCTTCGGCAAAGTCAACACGATCTGGGACGGCAAAGATTCCAACTACATGACACTCCCCGACCCCGGAAGCATCAAAACTTCCAACGGTGCCGCGTACCTCCATCTGACCAGCAACGAAACCATCGGCGGGGTTCAGTGGAAATCCTTCCCGACCGTCAACGTCCCCCTGGTCAGCGATATGTCCAGCGACATCCTCAGCCGACCCATCCCCTTTGAAAAGTTCGGGCTGATCTATGCCGGCGCTCAGAAAAACATCGGCCCCGCGGGCATCGCCGTCGTTATCATTCGGGATGACGTACTCAAAAGCTGCCCCGGCAATCTCGCCAACTATTTCAACTACGCCTCGCACGTCGCTGAAAACTCCATGCTCAACACCCCGCCGGTCTTCCAGATATGGATGATCCAACTGGTCCTCCAATGGCTCAAAGGCAACGGTGGCCTGGCATGGGCGCAGAAACAGGCCGAGACGCGCAGCAACATTCTCTACGATGCGATCAACCACCACGCCGACTTCTATCGCTGCCCCGTCGATGCGAAGTATCGCTCCACGATGAACGTCGTCTTCCGCCTGCCCAGCGAAGACCTCGAAACGAAGTTCTGCAAGGAAGCCGAGGCCAAGGGACTCAGCGGCCTGAAGGGCCATCGCAGCGTCGGCGGATGCCGCGCGTCCATCTACAACGCCATGCCCATCGAAGGCGCGACCGCCCTCGCCACCTTCATGGACGACTTCGCCCGCAACAACGGCGGGGGCAATTAATTGCCCCCACCCCCGGAACCATCCCCGGAACCACCCCCGGAACCACCCCCGCCCGCCCCGCTCCCACCACCTTGGACCTCCACCCCAAACACCTCGACATCCACAAAACCCGCGGCCTGACCCTCACCTGGGCCGACGGCTCAACCACCTTCTATCCCGTCGCCCATCTGCGTAAACTCTCCCCCTCCGCTGAAATGCGCGAACTCCGCGACCAAATCGCACGCAACCCCCTGACCGTGCTTCCCGCCTCCGCCAACACTTCCGGGGGCGGGGGCGGGGGCCCGCTGACCATCACCGACGCGCAACTCGTCGGCAATTACGCCCTCCGCATCACCTTCTCCGACGGCCACCACACCGGCATCTACTCCTGGCAATACCTCCACGACATCCGCCCGGCCTCACCACCTACGAACAACACCTGACGCCGCCATCACTCGGCCCGCCCGCTCCGGGGGTTCAGCGGGCGGGGAGTCGCGGAACGTACATTTCTCCACTCCCCGCCTGCTGAAGCAGGCGGGCCAATTTAATTCCACACTCCCGCACCTCGAATCCCTCCGCCAACACGGCGAAATTGTCCCGCAACCCACCACCAAAACCATCACGATTGCAGCGGCGTAACTACCGCTTATCCGTTGACATTTCGGTAGAAGGAAAGAACCAAGACAGGCGGTTGTCCCATTTCAAGGTGTCTATAGTTCACGAATGCGGCACAGTCAACAAGCGCCGCATATTGTTCGGGGCATTGAGACGCGAGGTGGTCAATGTTGTCGATTTGCAATACCAGGACACCGCCGCGAGGCGCATGCACACTTGTCATGCCATCATCGGGGGCATCAAGCGAAGTCATGCAGTCAACCCATGCGTCCAAATTTCGACCGTAGAACGCGGGGAACCCCATGACCTTTGCGAAAACGTCATGGAAACTTTCCCAGTCGTGAATCGACCGGCCATCGACTTTTACGATGATATGGCTCATCGGACGAATTGTAACAATCGCGCGAATGTTCCGCGCGAATAGGGACCGTGGATTGTTTCCGGGGACCGCGCGGCTATCGGGATGCTTTACATTCCTTCGTATTCTTCCCGGCGTGCGGACTTCCCGGCGTGCGGACTTCCGGGGGTCAGCCCGCATGGTCTCTCTCACTTCCCGTAAAATGTCCCCCATGACTCTTGCCATCCCCGCCCCTTGGGTATAATGTTTTCGATTCAGTGAAAGGAGCCGGGCATGACATCCCTGGACGCCGCCATTCAGATTCGTTCGTTGCGCACCCAACTGGATGTACTCGAAGCCAAACTGCGCCTCGCGCCGCCCGCCAAGCCGCACACGCTCGCCGACTTGCGGGGAATGCTCAAGGGCCAAACCCAAACAACCCCCGAAGAAATTGACGCAGTGAAGTATCGCCGCTTCCCCGCTGATTCCGGGAACGAGAGCGGGAACGAGTGATGATCTACGTCGTCGATACCCACCCGCTCGTGTGGCATTTGGAAGGCGATACGAAACTGTCCGCCTCGGCGGCGGCGATCCTGTCTTCCGATGCCGCCGAAATCGTCATTCCCAGCATCGTTCTGGCCGAAGTCTGGTATCTCTACCAACGCAAGCGGATCAAAACTTCGCCGCGGGACATCCGGTCCACGATTCTCGCGGCCACCAATTGCTCGATCTATCCGTTGGATGAAGCGGTTCTCGAAGTGCTGCCCAATGGGCTGGACATTCACGATGCGCTGATCGTCGCAACGGCTCCGGTCTATCAGGATGTACTCAAACAACCCACCCAATTGATCACCCGCGACCGGATGATTACCGATTCCAAACTGGTGGATGTGTTGTGGTAGTTCCGGGAGATCAGCCCCCGGTCCCATCCCGTAAAATATCCCCATGCCCCCCGCCATTCCCGCCAATGCGTTCACCGTTTCATTCGTCGTCCAACCCACCGACATTGACGGGCTGGACCATGCCGCCAACTATCGCATTTGTCGCTGGATCAGCGATGCCGCGCTCGCGCATTCCCGCGCGCTGGGGTTCGATGAGCCGCAGTACCAGCAACTGGGCGGATGGTTCGTTCTTCGCCGCCATGAAATCGACTATCACGCACAAATCCGTCTCGGCGACGAATTGACGATTCACACCTGGCCCACCGAACTGGCGAAGGTCACCGCCGGGCGACGTCACGTGATTCTGCGCGAAGGCGATGCGATGCCGGTTGTCACCGCGATGAACACCTGGGCCTTCATCGACGCCGCGACAGGCCGGCCGAAGCGCATCCCCGACGAATTGCGAACGATTTTCGACCCGCGAAAATTTCAGAATGACGAATGACGAAATCCGAATGACGAATGAAGTTCCAAATGCCAATGTTTCAACGCAGGATAACGCGAGACGGTTTGGAATTTGCGATTTGGAGTTTCATTCGTCATTCGGATTTCGTCATTCGCCATTGCATCAACTTCCGCAACCCGATACCTTGCCCGCCATGACCATTCAGCTTGACACCGTGACGCAGCAGATGCTCGACCATGCCGCCGGGGTTTTTCAGAATCATTTCCAATCCGATCCGACCGCGATGGCGGTCGCGCCGGGGCGTGTGAATCTGATCGGCGAGCACACCGATTACAACGACGGTTTCGTCATGCCGCTGGCGATCGAACGCCGCACCGTGATCGTCGCCGCGCCGAATCATTCGCCGCGCTGCCGCATCGTCGCCGCCGATCTCGACGAAGAGATGCACACCTTCCGCCTCGACGACATCGCGCCCGGCAAAACGCAATGGGCCAACTACGTCAAAGGCGTCTTTTCACTGTTTCACCGCAATGGTCATCAACTTCCGGGGGTGGATGCGGTGATTACCAGCAATGTGCCGCTGGGCGGGGGGCTGAGTTCCAGCGCCGCGCTGGAAGTGGCCGTCGCATCGCTGCTGGAACAACTGCTGGAAATCAAACTCGACCCGACCCGCAAGGCGTTGTGGTGCCAAGCCGCCGAGCATGAGTTCGCCGGGATGCCCTGCGGCATCATGGACCAGTTCATCAGCGCGATGGGCGTGCGCGATCACGCCCTGCTCATCGACTGCCGCTCGTATCAAACCCGCCTGGTGAAACTCGCCGACCCGCATGTCACCGTGCTCATCACCAACTCCAACGTCAAGCACGAACTGACCGGCAGCGAATACCCGGCCCGCCGCAAACAATGCGAAGCCGCCGCGAAATTGCTCGGCTCCCAATTTCCGGGGGTTAAAGCGCTGCGTGATGCCGACATGCTCATGCTCGACGCCGCGCGATCGAAAATGGACGACGTGACTTTTCGCCGCGCCCGCCATGTGATCGGCGAAAACCAGCGGACGCTGCTGGCCGCCGACGCGCTGGACGCCGGCGATTACGCGCAGGTCGGCCAACTCATGCTCGAAAGCCACCGCTTCCTCCGCGATGATTTTGAAGTCAGCACCCCCGAACTCGACGCGCTGGTCGAACTGGCGATGATGGTGCCCGGCGTATTCGGTTCGCGCATGACCGGCGGGGGTTTCGGCGGATGCACCGTCACCCTCGTGCAAACCCACGCCGTGCCGAAACTCATCGACCACCTCATGGCCGAGTACCCCCGACACTCCGGCGGCAAGGCCCCCACCTGCTTCACCACCCGCCCCGCCCAAGGCGCGATCCACG
>JBAYVY010000096.1:0-10769 GCA_041674345.1 Phycisphaeraceae bacterium
GCTGCGGGCTGCGCCCTTGCCTCCGCTGCGCCGGTCCCGGCGAACCACAACACGGGACACTTCTACTGAGTCCAAACAGGGGACATTTCTACTTGAGTTGCGACAGCCCCCGCCCCCGGAATCGCCCCCGCCCCCGGAAGTAATATCCCCGCCCCCTCTTCTCCCGAAACCCGAAACTCGAAACCCGAAACTTCCCCTCCCGCCCCCCCCCCCGGAAGGCGCATCGCCAGACCCACCGCGTAGTAACCTTCCGCCGCCCCGACATCGACGATGATGCCCGGTGTTTCGCGGCACAGTTCCTCCACGATCCCGTGCAATTCCATCTCGTAGGTGCCCAACAGCTTGGCGTGATAGGCGCTGTGGTAAGCCCTGGCGACATAGCGCATCCCACGGAACGGCCCGGAGGCGACCGTGCGGTTGGTCGTCCGTTCGATCCAGTCCCGCACCCGTTGCGAGATGTGTGTCCTGCGTCCGCTCAATGCGGTAACTCCCGTTGCGATTCAATGCAGGTCGCCATCATATCCCAAAGCCCGTTTCGGATGGTCCGAGTAGCGAGTAGCGAGTAGGGAGTAGCAAGAAACGAATCGCCCAAATCAACGCACCGTCCACTACCCACTACTCCCCACTCGCTACTCTCTCTACTCGCTACTCACTCATCGCAATTTACCCATATTCACAATCAACCCGGCATTGGCGGGTCACATCGGGGTTATCCCGCAATAAAAAGTAATTCTTTGCGAAAAAAATAGGTTTTCCAAACCGTGAATTAAACTTGCCAAACGCCTTGCATGTGGTATGTTCTTTGTGGGAGCAGAGAGGGGAGGACAGTCGGGTCCAACCCCGCGTTGTGTTTGTGGCGGTTCAAGGTGCGCCACCAAGCTGTTCCTGCCCCCTCGAAGTTCCAAAGTGATCGGGTCCGAAAAAGAACAGTAGTTCCTCGAGGGAAAGGCGTTCTTGTTGAACGCGAACTCAAGAGGGGAAAAGCAAACAGGAGTCCTAAGATGAATCGTCTCTCTATGCTCGGTGCGGTCGCGGTGATGGGTATGGCCGGTCTGGCGAATGCGGCCACGATCGGTGGTACCGACAATACGGTTTTGATCAACAGCAACAACAACACGTTGACGCTGCCCCAGTTTGATCCTTCACTGGGCACGCTGACCAATGTGTACGTGAAGCTGACGGTGCAGCTCAACGGTGCCCAGGTGCAGTTGGACAACGACGATGTCAACCCCCAGGTCGGTACCGGTCAGGTGCAAAATCTCGTCAATTCGCTGAACGCGACCGTGACTTTGTTCCCCATCACTGGTTTGGACCTCCAGGTCAACGTTCAGCAGGGTTTCAATCTGGGCGTGACCACCGGCGATCCCGTGGGACAGTTTGACCAGACTCTTCTCGCCGATTATGACCTTTTCGCTCCCGGGTTGATCAATCAGGTTGCCGACGCCAACATCAACAACGCTTTTTGGGCTCCCTACACGGGGCTTGGCATTTTCACCGTCACTTTGAACTCCACCTTCAGCACCTCCGCCACATTTGAAGGCAGCAATGGCTTCTTTGAAGGCAACACGCCCAACGGAGCTTTCCTCGGCGAAGTGGTCTATACCTACGTCCCCGAACCCGCCTCCCTCGGCTTGCTCGCCCTCGGCGGTCTGGCTCTGATCCGTCGCCGCAGCGCTCGCTAACCCCCTGAATCCCCTGAATCCCCTGAACCTGTGGAAGAGTTTTGTCTCGCACGTTGGATCGTGCCATGACGAACATAAGCCGCTGCATACCCCCCCGGTGTGCAGCGGTTTTTCTTTCCCCTCTCCCCAGCCCTCCCCCAAAGGGGGAGGGAGTACGACTCCCCGAACCCCCAACCCACAACCCCACTCCCCTTCCTGTTATACTTTCCCCATCGCCCCTCGGAGCCACGGCATGGACGCCCCCGGAAGTAAATCCCCCCCAAACCCCACCCCCTCGCCCCTCGCCCCTCGCCCCTCGTCCCCCAACTTCCGGGGGCCACGCATCATCGCCTTCATGAATCAAAAGGGGGGCGTCGGCAAAACCACCACCACCGTCAATCTCGCCGCCGCGTTGGCGCAACTCGAACTCCGCGTTCTGCTCATCGACCTCGATCCCCAGGCCCATCTCACCCTCCACGTCGGTCTCGATCCGAATACGCTCGACCACTCCATCTACGACCTGCTCGTCGATCCCGACATCGGCTTTTCAGACGTCTTGCAAACTTCCGGGGGCAGCCAACTCGATGTCATCCCCGCCGACGTTCACCTCGCCGCCGCGGAAACCGAACTCGCCTCCCATCCGACCCGCCAGATCATCCTCCGCGAAAAAATCGCGCCATTGCTTGAACACTATGATTTCGTGATGATCGACTGTCCGCCCTCGCTCGGCCTGCTCACGCTCAACGCCCTCGCCCTCGCCAACGAAGTCATCGTTCCCATGCAGGCCCACTTCCTCGCATTGCAAGGCCTCAGCAAACTCCTCGAAACCGTGCAACTGGTCCGCGGCCAGGTCAATCCGAATCTCACCGTGGCCGGGGTGGTGCTTTGTCTGCACGATCCGCAAACCAATCTCGCGCGTGAAGTCGTGACCGATCTGGAGAACTTCTTCACGTCCAGCCGGTCCACGGATGTGCCTTGGCGCAACGCGCGGGTGTATCAGCCGCCGATCCGACGCAACATCAAACTCGCCGAGTGTCCCAGCTTCGGCCAGACCATCTTCCAGTACGAACCCTGGTGCGCCGGCGGGCGCGACTACATGAACCTCGCCGAAGCGGTGGCGAAAGGAAATGACGAATGACGAAGCCCGAATGACGAATGAAATTTCAAATTCAAAATTCCAAACTTCCGAACTCGCCGGCTTTTTTGAACATTGAAATTTGGAGTTTGATTCGTCATTCGGATTTCGTCATTCGTCATTCGATTCCCCATGCCCACCTCCTCCTCCATCTTCCGCCACCGCGTCGCCCTGATGATCTTCATCATCCTGCTGGCGCTGGGCGGATACTGGCCCCGGCTCGATCTGGGTGATGTGTTCGGCCTGCCCCGCGACTCCATGCCGGCCGGCACCGACAAAATCCTCCATGTCGTCGGCTTCGCCGGTCTGCTGCTCCTGTTGCTCGGCAGTGAGTTCACGAAACTCAGAGGCATCCCAAAACTCGCCGCCCATCTGATCCCGCTCGCACTCTTCGCCTTCGCCGCCGAACTGGCGCAGCACCTGTCCGCCGGTCGCGGTCGGTTTGATCTTCACGATATCCTGGCGTCGCTCGCCGGGCTGGCCGTCGGTTCGGGTGTCTGGCTTTTTGTTCGCTGGCTTTCCGCGCCGGCCGTATCGCACTTCGATCATGCCCGCGTCATGACCGGGCTGACCCTCGTCAGCCGCTTCACAGGCCTGTTCCGCGACATCGTCCTGCCCATCTTCCTCGGCTTCGGCTGGATTTACGACGCCTACTGTGTCGCCTTCATGATCCCCAATCTCTTCCGCCGCCTGTTCGGCGAAGGCGCGCTCGCCGGGGCCTTCATCCCCCATTACGCCAAGCTCGAAAAAATCAACCCCGAACTCGGCGACGCCTTCGGCCAAATCATCACCGGCGCGCTGTGGCGCGTCCTCGCCCTCATTGCCTCCCTCATCGCTCTCGCCTGCCTCGCCTTCTGGTGGTTCTGCGGATTCCGGGGGTGGGGCGGCCTGACCGATCGCGGCCAGCTCATCGCCGGGCTGACCGCGCTGTCCGTCTGGTACATGCCCCTGGTCTGCGTCGCCGCCATCCTCGGCGCCATGCTCCAGGTCCACGGACGATTCGGCGTGCCCAGCGCCTCGCCGCTGATCCTCAATCTCCTCATCGTCCTGGCCGCGCTCGCCGGCGGGTTCTTCGTCGGCACCGCGCACGCCCAGCGCATCGCCGTCATCATCGTCATCGGCGCGCTCGTCGGCGGCCTCCTGCAAATCCTCTGGCATGTTCATGCACTACATGCCACCGGTCGCCGCTCCCTGCTGCTCCGTTCCCCCCGCGCCATTCTGCGTGACAATCCCGCCGTCCGCGCTCCCGCCCGCGCCATGCTCATCCAGTGGGGCCCCACCGCGCTGGGTCTGGCGGTGTTCCAGATCAACACGCTCATGGACACCGTCATCGCCACGCTCCTGTCCGCCAAACCCGGCGAAGTCCTCCATATCTTCGGCCACGTCATCGACTACCCCATGAAAGAGGGCGCGGTCGGCGTCCTGGCCTCCGCGCAACGGCTCTACGAGTTCCCCCTCGGCGTCTTCGCCATCCCCGTCGCCACCGCATTCTTCCCCGCCCTCTCCCGTGCCGCCGATGATCGCGCATCCTTCTCCGAACTGGTCCGACAGGGCCTGCGTCTGACCGTCTTCATCGGTCTGCCCGCAACGATGGGTCTGATCCTCGTCCGCGATCCCCTCTGTCACGCCATGTTCGCCAAAGCCGGCAGCATCTCCGCCACCGACTACCAACGTGTCGCATGGGTTCTCCTCGGCTACGCGCCCGCCATCTGGGCCTACTCCGCCAATCACATCCTCGTCCGCGCCTTCTACGCCCATCACAATCCCAAAACCCCCATGCGCGTCTCCGTGGCGATGGTCATGCTCAATATCACCCTCAACCTCACCCTCGTCTGGCTCCCGGCACCGGCAAATCCCGCCGGCGATCAACTCGGTGCAGCCGGACTCGCCTGGTCCACCGCCATCTGCGCTTGCATCCAATTCTTCATCCTCCTCCGCCTCGTCCGCCGCCATCGCTACGTCGATCAACCCATCGACCGCTCGGTCGTCCAAAGCTGGTCGCGCTGCGTCGCCCTCACTCTCGTCATGGGCGCGGCCGTGTGGGCGCTGGTCCGTCAATTCGATGTCGCGGCTCTCACCCGCTCCCAATCCATCGTCCTGTTGCTCGCCGCCTCCGCACTGGGCGGCCTGGTCTTCCTCGCCGGGGCCGCACTCCTGAAAATGCCCGAACTCCGCTGGGCGATATCGAGGAAGAAATGACGAATGACGAAATCCGAATGACGAATCAAATCCGAAACTCGAAATCCGAAACAGACAACCCAAGCCCGGCCATGCCGTCCTCGGCTTGGCCGGGATTCCGTTTCGAGTTTTGGGCTTCGGATTTGATTCGTCATTCGAGTTTCCTCATTCCCTTCCCCCACGATACCCCCGACCCTCTCCATCACCACCTCCGCCCCGTCCCCGCCCCTGACCACGCTTCGGCTTCGTCCGCGTGCTCACCCGCACCGCCGCTTCTCCCTCCAGCGGGCAGTGGTTCTCGCAAATCCCGCATCCGATGCAACTCTCCTCGCAAACGAACGGTCGCTGCAATTCCACCTTCTCCCCATTCACTTCCACCATCACCGTCTCCAGCCGAATCGCCTTGTCCGACACCGGGCACATCTCTTCGCATACGATGCACGCCTCGTTGGTCGCCCACGGCAAACACCGCTCCCGGTCAATCTCCGCGATCCCGATCCGCACCTTCTTCTTCACCTCCAGCGTCAGCTCGGCGATCGCCTCCGTCGGACAAACCTGGCTGCACAGATGACAGTTGTATTCGCAGTACCCCGTCCGAGGCACCAGCATCGGCGCGAACATCCCCACCCAGCCGGTCTCCAGCACCGCCGGTTGCAACCCGTGCGTCGGGCAAACCTTCATACATTCCCCGCACCGCGTACATCTCGACAAAAACTCCGCTTCATCCCGCGCCCCCGGCGGACGCAACACTTTCCGTTCCCCCGCCGCTTGCGGCTTCGCGCTCGCCGATAGTTTCGTCAACGCCGGTAACATGATTCCACCCGCCACCGCCCCGATGAACACCCGCCTCCCCGGCTGCAATCCCGCCGGTCTCGCCTTCACTCGCTTTGTCCCGAACCCCGCGATCCCGTCCGGGCAATCCGCCACGCAATCCATGCACAAATTACATGACTCCGGGCTGAACTTGCCTTCGCCGTCAAACGCGCCCATCCGGCAATCCGTCGCGCACCTGCCGCAGTGTCCGCACACCTTCACCGGCAAACGCCTGACCACCGACCACCGCCCCAGCCATCCGTACATCGCGCCCAGCGGGCACAGGTTCTTGCACCAGAACCGCCGATCCGCCAACTCCATCAGAAAAATCGCGCCCAGCAATAGCGCGCTCAATCCCGCGGTGGCGAATGACGCCCGACCGAACGGCAGCGCATGATCGCGCAAAAATCCGTACACCGGCTCACTCACCGCCGTCCCCGGAAGTTCATGGTGGTACATATATCCAAACGCCGCGTCCGTCCCCTTCGCCATCGCCGGGTCGGCCGCCAACGTCACGCCGCGAAACAGCAACGCGAACGGATCGACGAATCCCGTCAGCGTCAGACCGAACAGCGAACCGATCACCACCACGATCAGCAACGCATACTTGATCGCGCGCAAACGATATGAAGTCAGATGCAGCCATCGGCGGGTGCGATGGGCGACCGGGCGGATGATCGCCGCGAATCCGTCCAGCAGCGTGCCCAGCGGGCACAACCACCCGCAGAAAAACCGTCCGAGAAACACCGTGGCGATCACCATGACCACCGAAAAAAACACCGGCCCGATGAACGACCGCGACGAGATCATCGTCACCAACGCCACCAGCGGATCGAACATGAACCACGCCCCGACGAACCGCGAAATGTGCCCCTCCCCCGCGCCCTCGGTGATGCGGAACAACCAGAAAAACAACACGAGAAACGCCAGTTGACTGACCCGTCTCGCGCTCCGCCACGATACAAACGGCCAATGTTTCATTTCGTACTCAAAAGCGGTGGGCCACGAAGGCGCGAAGACGCGAAGGAATACATTGTTGAAAAAATTCTCTTAGCGCCTTCGCGCCTTCGTGGCCCACATTTCACGATTCCATCACTTTCACTTTGCTCAAATCCATTTCGCCCATGCCCATGTTGAACGCCGCGACGGTGGAGGGTATTGCATCCGGCTTCTTGCCGAACAGCGTTGTCGCATAAGCGTCCGCCGCGACCGGGTCCGCCGAGGCGATCACCGTGTCCAGCACCTTCACATCGTCCAGGTTCCCGCCCTGCGGGCCGTGGGCCGTCAGTATCCGCGTCGCGTCGATCACCGTCAGCTTGCACGGTATCACCGTGTTGATGTCCGCCAGTTTCTGCCCCATCTCCTGGTGAATCTTTCCCCGGTTGCCGTTGAGAATGCCCATCGTGTTCTTCAAACCCAGCGTCAGCGTGGCCCCGCTGTGATGCTTGGCGATCGGCGCGTTGATGTAGCAGTCGCACTCGATGGCCTCCCGATAAAACTCCCATTCGGTGACGGCTTTTCCCTTCGCTATTTTCACCGGCATCCACTTTCGATTGTCGATGAACTCGCACACCGCCCGCGCGTCGCCGATGTCATCCACCGCCTTTTGAATCCCGCTGTTCACATAGCATCGCTTGGGATCATTGCAGGAACGGTCGAACACACGCACCTGTTTCGCTCCCGCGTCCAGCGCCAGTTTCACCAGCGTCACCACGACGATCGGATGCGTGTTGGCCGCCTGGTCCACGTTGCGGTCCCATCCGATGTTCGGCTTGACCACCACCTTGTCCCCCTTCGACACAAACTTGCCGATGCCCCCCAGGTCGGCGATCACCTTCTCGACGAGCTTGGCGTACTCCTTGCCACGCGCCACGGCCACGACGCTTTGACTTCCGGGGGCCGCCGCATGCGCGGTCAAATCAAATGTCGGTATGACCATCGCCCCGGCCGAAAACGCAGCGAGTTGCTGAAGAAACCGACGACGACTGTTCATGGGATTCTCCTTGTTCGCAAATACAAGACAATTTTATCCGCTTTATCGGCGAATTACCAGAAAAAACGGGTGAATTGAAAAGACACCAAGCGGCAAGATAAAAGCAAGATAAAAGCAAGAACGGATTGAACCAAGAGGCACAGAGACACGGAGAAAAAGGCAAAAGATCAAAACAGCATGACATGCCGATCGCGCGGCCGGATATTTTGCTTTTCTGCTCTTTCGTTTTCATTCTCTGCGTCTCTGTGCCTTGTGGTTTATTTTCTTTGGTTTTTCCCCTTCGCCGCCGCGATCAGCGCATCGAACAGGTGTTGGCCCATCGACGAGTCGGCGGTGCGTTCGGGGTGCCATTGCACGCCGAGGTAGAAACGGGGGGCGGAAGAACCCGAGGCGGCGCCCCCGGAAGCAACGCCCCCGGAAGCAACGCCCCCGGAAATTCGCTCCGCCTCGGCTTGCGGCGAATCGACGGCTTCAATGACACCGCCGGGGCCGGTGGCGCAGATGCGCAGCTTGCCGGGGGTGCCGGGCGATGCGACGGACTGGTGATGATGCGAATGCACCGTCGCGCTGTCGGGCAGCACGTGCGGCCCGGCGACGCAGCGCGTCACGACATGCTCCGTGTTGCGATGCGTCTTCAGCGATTCATCATCGAGATGTTGAATCAATTTCCCGCCGTGGTGCAGGCACATCAACTGCATGCCGAGGCAGATGCCGAGTACGGGGTGCGATGTGTGATCGAGAGCCGCGATCAGCGCCAGTTCGTAGCGTTGACGCAGCGGGTCCATGATGGTCGCGGCGGGGTGGTTGGGTTGGCCGAACGATGTCATGTCGGGATCGTCGCCGCCGGTGAGAACGATGCCATCGCACAATCGCAATTGTTCGTCGATGGCATCGGGAATGTGGGGCAGCAGGATGGGGTTGCCGCCGGCGAGCCAAACGGCATCGGTGTAGGTGCGAGCCAGCATTTGCCGAACGCGCGGAGCGGTGGGGCGTTCGACGGTGTCGCAGGTGAGGCCGATGGTGGGGCGCATGGAAGAATTGTAGCGATGTTCAATGTTCAATGTTCAATGTGAAAGAGGACACGGCCACGTCGTGTACGGGTCTGCATGACATTGCACATCGCACATTGCACATTGCACATCGTTACAACCCTCACAGATCGCCCCGATTCGCCGGTCGTTGTCCGTCGCGTGTCTGGGTCCGGCGGGGTTATATCGGTTGCTTGATCGAACCGTTGATCCAGGGTGTTCGGCAATCAGGCGGATCAACGGAGTTGTGCCATGCGTAAGTCGATCAGGTTGGCGATAGCGGTCTGGTGGACGGTCGGATTGGGGGGTCTGACGCGGGCGGACATTGCGTTGCCGGACGATCCCGGCCAGTCGTATTTGTCGGACGTCCGCCCGTCGGTCCATATCGGTCTGCTTTCGCAACAGGAACACCAACAACTACTGTCGCTGCTGGGCGAACGCACCTTGTGCGTGATCGGCGAACCCCCGCCCCCGGAAGTGATGCCTCCTCTTTCCTCGAAACCCGAAACTCGAAACCCGAAACTCCCTCTCTCGTCCCCTTCCCCGGAAGTTTGGAAAGTCGCGGAACTTCCGGGGGCGGGGGTTTCGACCGAGCCGCTGCGTGTGCCCGAACCGGGCATGTTCGCGCTGCTGCTGCTGGGTGGGGCGGCGGTACTCGGTTTCGGCCGCCCCCGGAAGTTTCATCCCGCACGTTCGGCTTGATTCGATAATGATAATGCGTTATCATTTTGATGTCACGGGCCGCGGCCCGGAAGGAAAGAGAGAGCCATCATGGATCGTCAGACGGCACAACGGCAAGCGATACGCGGGGTGTTTGAATCGGCGGCCCGACCGCTGGGGCCGATCGAAGTGATGAACCTGACCCGAAAACTTCCGGGGCAATTTCCGGGGCAACTTCCGGGGGCGGGGGTGGGTCAGGCGACGGTGTATCGCACGATCAAGGCGTTACTGGCCGAGGGTTGGTTGAAGGCGGTGGACGTGCCGGGCGAGCCGCAGCGGTATGAACGGTCGGGGTTGGCGCATCATCATCATTTTCGTTGTCGGGTATGTGATCGGGTGTTTGATTTGGAAGGATGCGCGTTGGATGGAATGCACGTGCATCTGCCGCGTGGTTTTCGGATGGACGATCACGAATTATGGATTTACGGGCGGTGCAAAAATTGCCGCGCAGCGTGAGGGCGGCTTGCGGGATGCGCTGTGCGGTGTGCGGCGAGAGTGTCTCTTCCGCACCCCGCACCCCGCACCCCGCACCCCGCACCCTGAACCCTGAACCCTGAACCCTGAACCCTGAACCCTATGAATTTTCCCCGTTTCCTGCGACTGATGCTTCTGTTGGTGATGCTGCTGATCGGCGGCGGCGTCGCCGGGGCGGCGCATTTGTCGCAGGAACACCGCGAACACCCCGGCCAGGTTCACGACACCGACCACTGCCCCCGGTGCTTTTTCCTGATGCACGGCCAGGCGCGACCGGCCGCGCCGACGCTCGGCGTCGCGTTCATCGCCGCCGTCACGTTCACCCCGCCGGTTCGACCGATTCCTGTCCACGCCTGTCCGGTTCGCACATCCCATCACGCGCGCGCCCCTCCCCTGGCCGGCTGATCCCTTGTTCTCATCGTGATCCGTAGCGGTTTTCCTCGCAGTGATTGTCACTGCGCGTGAAGGGAGCGTGCGCCATGCGCGTGCGGAACGGTTTGACGTTGGTTGAATTGCTTGTGGTGGTTGGGATCATCGCGTTGTTGCTCGGCATCCTGTTGCCGGCGTTGGGCAAGGCGCGGCTGGCCGCGAAGGCGGCGGTCGATCTGGCCAACATCCACAACCTCGAACAGGCGCACTGGATGTACATGCTGGACAATAACGGCGCGTTCATCCGCGTGGGGCTGGCGCACGGCGGGATGCACACCGATGAACAGAGCATGTGGCTGACCACGTTGTCCCTGTATTGGGGTAACCACACGCACGAC
>JBAYVY010000097.1:0-10711 GCA_041674345.1 Phycisphaeraceae bacterium
CAGACGGTACGCGCCGACGATCATTTCTTTTTGGGGGTGCCAGATGAACAGGTGGAGGTAATCGTCATCGAAGCGGTCGATATCGAGGCAACGTCCGGTGCCTTCGCCGACGGCACGGAAGGCGATCTCGCGGAGTCGTCCGAGCTCTCGCAACACCAGGGGGGCCTGTCGGGCATGGCAGGCATAGACGGTTTGATCGCCGGCCTCGACGAGCTTGCAACTTTCGGGCAGCGCGGCGATTTGCTCGGCCAACTTCCGGGGGTCGATGGCTTCGGCGATGGGTTCGGGGTTGAGGAGCGTGGGCGGGGGTGCGGGCTGCGTATCGCGGACATGCAGACCGGCCGCGAGGAGGAAGGTTCGCATACGCAGATAATCGGTGAGCCGGCGATCATTGGGCAGGGCGGCGAGGCGCGGCGCGGGGATGGGATGGCCGATGCGAACGGTGAGGGTGGAGTGTTGTTTTTTGAGCAGTTCGCGCGGGAGCATGACGGTGCGGAGGCGGGGATGGATGAGGCCGAGCAGGTTGAAGAGGGGGCCGTTGCGTCCGTGGAAGTAGAGGGGGAGGACGGGGGCACCGGTGCGACGAGCGATGCGTCCGATCATTTCGGTCCAGGGTGGATCGACGATGGCGCGTTGGCTGAGTTCGAGGTGAGCGACTTCGCCGGCGGGGAAGATGGCGAGCGCGCCGCCGGACTCGAGGTGTCGGAGGGAGGCCTTCATGGGTCCGATGTTTCGGGATTTGGAATCGGCCCCGCCGAAGGGATCGACGGCGATGAGCATATGACGGAGCTCGCGGATGCGATGGAGCATGAAGTTGGCCATGACCTTGCCGTCGAGAGGTCGAGCGCGGCGAAGGATGGACATGAGGATCATGCCGTCGATGGCGCCGAAGGGGTGGTTGGCGACGATGATGAGCGGGCCTGTTTTGGGGATGCGTGCCAGTTCGTCGTCGGTGACGTTGATGGCGACATCGAGGGCGGCCAGGGCTTTATCGACAAAATGGCGGTCGTCGTCGAAGCGGCAGACATTGTGATAGACGTCGTTGAGTTTGTGGAGAGAGAGAACGCGTTCAAGGGCGGGATTGACCAGCGCGCTGGTGGCGCGTCGGATGACGCCCCGTCGGGGTCGCTTCAGATGGAAAGGAGCCGGTCGCATTCGGCGCCGAGTTGGAATTGGACTAACCATCCGTGACTGCCCCGTGGTTTTGTCGTTGGCAGATCGTTGCCTCAACACGTCCCTATTATGGCATATTTTGGTTCAGGTTGTATCAATGAACCGTTAAGAATCGGCTAGGGATTGATAATCGGCCCCCAACCCGGATGCAAAATCAGCGGCAGGGGGGGCGGGGGGGTACGTGATTCAAATGAAGTATTGGCTGTGGCTTAGCGTTTATGCGCGGGATAATTTGGAAACAGACTAGCCATTGCCCCCCGCTGGACCGTAGAATGGATACCCATAATCGTGTGGGATGCCCGAAGCGGTCGCAGGCGAATCGGCGAACGCGGATCAGGGTGGATGATAGTTACGGGTTTCGAGTTTCGGGTTGGAGCCGCATGTCTCGAAACTCGAAACTCCAAACCCGAAACTTGATTTCGGTCGGCTGTTCACGGATGAGATGTTTGCCGCCCGCGGTCAATAACCAATGGATGAAACGCCGCTATGAAAATTGATCCGCGCTTCACACAGGGATCGGGACGGGAGATTTACACAGGCAATGAATTGCTGGTCAAAGGCGCTTTGGAAACGCCCGGCGGCATCCACCTGATGACCGGCTACCCCGGCTCACCCGTCGCCGGTTTCATAGACGCATGGTCCGACATCGCGCCGCTGTTGAAAGAGCGGGGCATCGTCGCGCGCCTGGCCAACAACGAAGCGATCAGCGTGGCGATGGTCAACGGCTCGATGATGACCGAGTGCCGCTCCATCACCGCGTTCAAAAGCGTCGGTGTGCATGTGGCCAGCGACGCGCTGGCGCTGGGCGTTCTCGCGGGGACCAAGGGCGACGGCGGGGCGATCATCGTCTGCGGCGACGACCCGTGGAGCGATTCAACCCAGGTTCCCGTCGATTCCCGTTTCATCGCCGAGCATCTGCGGATGCCGATGGTCGAGCCGAGCTGCCCACAGGAGATCAAGGACTGGATCGGGCTGTCGTTCCAGCTTTGCAAGGCCGGTCAAATTTACGTCGGTTACATGATGACCGTCGCGCTGGCCGACGGCGGGGGGTCGGTCGAGGTCAGGCCCAATCAGTATCCCTCGCTCAATCACGAGCAGAAGACGATGCTGAGTTACGAGAAGGACATTCAGCCGAACCTGGATCAGTTCGTGCTGTTGCCGCCACGAAGCTGGCATCGTGAACTGGGGATGCCCGCGCGACATGCGGCGGTGGTCGTCGAGGCACGCCGGCTGGGCATCAACCGCATCGTCAACAAACCGCAAAAGGGCGAGACGGTGGCGATGGGCTTCGTCGCCGCCGGGGCCGCTTACGCCTATCTCGTGCAGGCCCTGGAAGAGATGGGCCTGACCGGGCGCTTTCCGATACTGAAACTCGGCATGAGCTATCCGCTGGACGATCAACTCGTCGTCGAATTCGCCCGCCACTGCCGGCAGATCATCGTCATCGAAGAACGCCGCGCCTTCGTCGAAAAGCAGATTCACACCGCGCTGGCGCAACTCAAACAGTCCGGCGAACTGGCCTGCGAAGTCTGGGGCAAACAATTCCCGCGCAACCTTCCGGGCGTTCCCTCGACGCGCGGCCTGCATCCCTCGCTGCTCATCGAACGCCTCGTTCCACTCATCCGAGAACACCCCACGCTGCCCATCGAACTGACCAACGGCCGGCTCACCGAGGAACTCGACCGCATCCAGTTCACCGCCGATGTGAAAATCGACCTGCCCAATCGCACACCGACTTTCTGTCCCGGTTGCCCGCACCGCGATTCATCCAGCGTGCTGCTGGAACTGCGCAAGGACCTGCTCAACCCCGACTACATGCGCCGCGTTCACAAACGCCCGCCCGTCGATCTGGTCTGTCACGGCGACACCGGCTGCTACGTCATGCTCATGTTCGAGCCCACCGTTCCGCTGATGCACACTTACAGCGGCATGGGCCTCGGCGGCGCCACCGGCGCGGGCGTCGATCCTTTCATCGACAACAAGCAACTGGTCTTCATGGGCGACGGAACCTTCTTCCACTCAGGCCAGATCGCCATCAGCAATTCCATCGCCCAGGGCCAGGACATCACCTACATCATTCTCGACAACCGCACCACCGCGATGACCGGCCACCAGCCGCACCCCGGCACCGATGAAAGCATCACCGGCGAAAAACAGGTCGCGCAGGACATCGAACGCATCGTCAAAGGCATGGTCCCAAAAACCGTCGCCAACGATGTCCGCATCGTCCGCATGAACCCCGACGACCGGGAAAAATACCGGCGAATGCTGGAAAAAACCCTGCTCGCGCCCGGCGTGAAAATCGTCATCGCCGACAAAGAGTGCGGCATCGTCTTCCACCGCCGACGCAAACGCGCCGAACGACAGACCGTCAAGGAACTCGGCTATCTGCCGAAGCAGACCGTGATGAACGTCGCCGAGGAAGTCTGCGAGTTCTGCCTCGAATGCACCAACCAGACCGGCTGCCCCGGTTTGAAAATCGTGGACACCGATTACAGTTCCAAGATTCAGACCGACGCATCGTGGTGCGTCAATGACGGCGCATGCGCGCGGGTCGAGGCGTGCCCCGCCTTCGAGGAAATGACCATCACCCGCACACAACTGCCTCGCAGCGGCGATGAATATGTCGATCTGAAAAACATACCCGACCCGCCGCGGCCGGTTCATGCCGATCAGGAGACGTGGCGATGTTACCTGGCCGGGGTGGGCGGCATGGGCATCGGATTGGCGACGAGCATCCTGGTCACCGCCGGTAACGACATGGGCTATCACGTCCAGTTCCTCGACAAAAAAGGACTGGCGATCCGCAACGGCGGGGTGTTCAGCCAGATCGTTTTCACGCGCGAAGCCAAGGGCGCTTGGATGACGCCCTCGATTCCCTTCGGCAAGGCGGACCTGCTGCTCGGCGTCGATCTGCTGGAAGGCGTGCGCTCCGTCGATCCCAAGCACCCGTACCGCGTCGCCGCGCCGGACAAAACGTACACCGTCGCCAACACCGCCAAAACACCGACGATTCTGTCGCTCATGGGCCGCGATGATTTCAAGGTCGATGACCTGGAAAACGCCCTGAAAAAAATATCGCGGAAGGACGGCTACTTCGGCTTCAACATCGGCGACCTGTGCGAGCGCGTGCTTGATTCCAAGTTGTACGCCAACATCATGATGCTCGGCATGGCGTACCAGCTCGGCTATCTGCCGATGAAGTACGAGGTGCTGGAGAGCGCGATCCGCAAAATCATCCGGGCCGAGTACGAGCGCAACGTGCGGGCGTTCAACATCGGCCGCATGATCGTGGTCAAGCCCGACCTGTTCGTCGTGGAGCGGCGGGGCGATTTTGAAACCGCCCGCCAGTGCTTCCGCCGCAAAACCAACATGCTGCGATTGCAATATCGCGGGAAAAAGGGCAAATCCATCGCCCGCCAGTACCGGGTATTGATGCGGCAGATGTTCCGCGCCACCCGCCATCGGCCGGTGAGCGATTCGCTGATGCGCGATTGCGTGGTGCGCGGCTATGACTGCGTGATCTGGGGCGGCATCGACTACGCCAAGCAGTATTGTCAACGGGTCACGCAGACGTTCAACCGCGATCTGCCGGAGAATGATTACGCCGCGACGCGCGCGGTCGTGTGGAACCTGGCGAAAGTCATGCTCATCAAGGACGAGCCCTATGTCGCGGCGATGCTCACCAGCCCCGAAAAATACAAGCGCGATCAGCGCCGCTGGAAGATCAACGAATCACGCGGCGACAAGGTGACGTACCGCCACTTCAACCGCCCGGAATTCGTCCTGTTCGGCAAGCGCATCAAGTTCAACTGGCGCTCGAAGGACTGGGAATTGCGCATGATGGCCGGCGCGACTTTCCTGCGTAAATTGCTGCCTCAGTGGCATCGCCGCGAACGAGAATTCCGCGACTGGTACACCCAACTCGTCGAGCGATTCGAGTGGCGCACCACCGGCGATTACGCCAAGTGGGAACAGATTCTCCGCAGCCCCGAAACAGTCACCGGCTACCGCGAAATCCGCTACCCCAAAATGGAAGCCGCGCGGTCGCGGGCTGAACGTCTCCTGGCCGAAAGCTACGACGACACCCGACCGCCGTCCGGCATTCCCGCCGAACCCCGCATCACCATCTCCCTGTCCGACCGAATCGTGCAAACACGGTAGGGGGGGTAGAGGGTTGGGCCGTCTTCGGCGATAACGCCTCAAACCCCCGGATCGACGATCAAATCTACTCCACGGGCTACGAGAGGTATGCTGGTCGGCGTTAACGCACGAATTGCCGCCAGACTTGCATCAAACTTTCGCGATCATCCCCGGTCAAGGAACACTGTATCTCGGCAGTGTTCGGGCCATGGAAAAAGGGTAGCTTGATGCAGCGAAGGGACCTGGCGGAGCAGTGCCGGTCGATGATATCCGCGGCGTTTCTGAAATGCGACGCTTTAAGGCCTGACTGAATTACAATGCGAACGCGATCAATCATCCGCCGATGAGAAAAAATTCGCCCAATATGGTCAGCTACCGCCGGTGCTGCAATCTGCCCTCTTCTTGCTGCCTTATCCGTCTCACTATTAAGCAACCCATGTGGTAACGAATCGGCGTAAATCAACGGCGAGCCGTCTGATCTGACGCAGATATCCTTCAACTCTCGTGTCCTCTTGTCTATCACCCGCGCGAGCATCCCATAAGATGTATTCCAAAAACCGCAACGCGGCGCATCACGGAAATCATACGGCCCAATGGTGTTCGCGATCTCGCGGTCGGTGTTTGGTTCGCGGTCGATCACCAAAATCAGAGGGAAATCAGCACAATCAGTAGCGCCGAAATACAGAATCGTAGGATGCGGTTCGCTCTTGATGGACAGTTCACGGAGTTGACGGTGTCATTGAAGTCTTTGCGGATCAAGAAGGCGTGCGCCGTGGTGGATTGTGAGAATTTGCGCCACGTCGTCGCCAACCCGGTACACGATCCGATAGTTTCCGAGAATGATCTGTCGAATGTTGGGATCATGTTTTTCGGGCACGGTTCTGCCCGAGTTTGGAAATCGCTCAAGCCGCTCCACGGCCTCGAACACATTGAGAACGAAGAGACTGGCGTAGTGTGGCGAATCTTGCGCGACGAATTGCGTGATGGCCTCGAGGTCGTCCGACGCCTGAGGCGTCCACCTCACTTCAGCCACTTGGCCATCCTTTCTTTCACCTGAGCGTGAGGAATCGCCTGGCCGCTGTCCGCCTGCTGAAGTCCCCTCTCAATTTTCGCCAGAAGCAGCAGCCGCTCCATGGCATCCTCGAAGGACGCATCGTCGGGCAGCTCCTGAACCGCATGCAGGAGTTTTTCTTTTGTCGTCATGAAATCACGTTATCTCTGCCGATGTTGGAAATCAACCCACACCCCATACCCTATCTCGTCATCGCATACACCACCGCGTTGGCGTTGATCCAGCGCGCGTTGCGGATTTCGTTGCCGCCGCAACAGCAGCAGTCCGTCCCCATCCCCGCCGAGTCGTTCAAACCCACCGGCGAATACAGCACCGCCGCCCGTCCGTCGATCTCGATCATCCACAGCGGCTTGTCGAACGCCCGCACTGTTTGCACCTGCTTGATATCGAACATCACCTTCAGCAACGCATGATCCCCCGGAAGCGGGGCCAGCGGCGAATCGGGCAACACCTTCGCCATCGCCCGGCGGAACGCCGCGTCGAATGCCGCGTCCTGACATTTGCTTGACGCCAGTAAAAATCCGCCGTGCCGTAAATACGCCCGCAGGTATTCCACTTCGCCGTCGGTCAGCGTGAAGTCGCCCTTGCCCGACATGACCACGATCGGATGCGCGAACAGTTTCACATCATGCAGTTTCACTTCCGCCAGTTGCCGCGACACATGCACCCGGCTGCCGCGATCGACGACTTCCAGAAACGCATCGTTGAAACATTCGGTTTTGTGATCGCCGGCGTAAATCAATTTGCCGACGCCGACCGCCCCCGGAAGTGTGTCCTGTCCGCCCGCCATGACCGCGACGCACATCGCCGCCATCACACACCACAACGCCTTTGTCATCGTTTGTCCTCGCTGATGCTCAACAGATACCTCGCCACCTGTTCACGATATTCCGCCGGGACCTGTTCGACCAGTCGTCGCAACCGTTCGGTTTCCGCCGGTGAACCGGCCTGTTCCAGCAGCGCGCCCACCGCCGCGGTCATGTCCATCGGTTCCGGCGTCGATGTCCCGCCGCCGCCGTCTCCCTCGCCTCCCTGTGCGCCGCTCGTGCTTGCCTCAACGCCTTCATGGCGCCCCTCCCGCGATCCGGCCGTCGCTTCGCCGCTGTTCAACTTCGCCGGTATCACCACCATCCACGCCGTCCATGTGTTCGCCGCCTCCGCTCGCACACGCATCGGCTGGTTCATCGAACGCAGTGTCGTCTCGAACGATCCATCTTCGTTCCGCCGCATCGGCAGCGTCGTGCCGTCTTCCAGTCGCAATCGCGCCTCGTCGGTTTGTCGCCCGCTCACGTTCAGCCGCAATGTCACGTTGTCACCATTCCGCGCGTCTTGCAGTTTCAATCTCGCCGCGCCAAGGGGTGGGTGATCGCCCAACGGGTCGGCGATACGCAATAATTCCGTGGTCAATCCACCGCCTGTCATGGCCCACACGCACACGATCAACACCCCCCACAATCCCGCCATCCATCCCGCCTGCATTCGCGCCCGGCGCAGCGCGGTACGATCCAACATGCCCGCCCAATCCAATTCCGCCGCGACCCCATCCGCGCGTCGCATCACCCGTTGCCTCAGCCCCGCCCGCAGCGCGTCCGCCGCTTGTGGGGCCGCTTGCGGCTTAGCACTCCTCACTTCCTCTGCCAACCCCACCGCGTTCACCAACTCATTGCCCCGCAATTCCGCCATCCGTTCCACTTCCCGCGCATACCACGTCAATTCCCGCTTCTCCACCCGCGCCATCCGCCACGCTCCCGTCACCGCGCCGATCCCCAACATCACCAGCATCACCAATCGCACCCAGCCCGGCAGCTCATGCACCGTGAACGCATCCCGTTCCCCGATCGCGCCCAACACCGACCATCCGATATCCGTCACCACCACGCCCGCCGCCATCCCCAGCCACACCGCCGCCCCGCGCCACAACCGCACACCTCGCGCCATCGTCCGATGCCCCGCCCGCATTGCCCGCAGCATGTCCATCGCGCTTTCGCTCATCGTTCCCCGCTCCTTCGACGCACGATCCACGCCCCGCCCAGCAACACCACCATCACCCCCATCACCCACCCCCGCAACAACACCGGCTCCGGGCGGAAAGTCGGAAGTCGGAAGTCGGAAGTCGGAAGTAAGTGGTCAATCGCATCACTTCCGACTTCCGACTTCCCACTTTCCACTTTCCCCTCACTTCCCACTTTCCCCATCGCCCGCCCCCCCGTTCCCTCCGCCAATACACGCAATCCCTCCGGCCAGCAGGTCGTGTCCCGCCGCTCCGCATCCTCCCCGCGCACCAGTACCGCCGTCTCCGCGGTGCCGTCTTTCCCCTGATATCGAACGCGCATCAACCCCACGCTTGCGGAAGGCGGCGTAAACTCCCCGTGCATCCGCATCGCATCTTCCGCATGGCGCACCATCACGACCCGTCGCCCATCCACCGTCACCACGCCATTCGCATCCAACGCGCCCAAGCGATTGCGCACACGCACCATCACCCGTTGTCCCGCCGCGACATTCACTGGTTCCGTCATCACACTGATCGCCCGATCACTTCCCTCATCACCCGCCGCCGCCATCACTCGTTCCATCACTCGTCCCCGATACGCCGCGCGACTTTCCGCCGTCGCGCCCGGCCCGAACCACTGCTTCCAATCATCCCCGCCGATTCGCATCACACTTCCGGGGCTACTTTCGGGGCTACTTTCGGGGGTGCCGCCGCGATGCGCCTTTTCGTATTCCGCCAACCATTCCGCCTCCACCAATGTCTCCGCTCTCGTCCCGACGATCACCGCGTCAAATCCCATCAGCTCCGCCGGCGATTCCACCTTCCGCGCAGGTCGGTCCTCCTCCGTTCCGCCGTATCGCGCCACGCTCACCCGCTGGTCCGTGATCGCCTGTTCCACCGTCAGCGTCAGATGCTCCTCCCTCCGCAACGCATCCAGCATCATCCGACTCTCCACGCCCGGCTCGCCCACCAACATCAACACCCGCAACCGCCGCCCCCGATTGCACACCAACAACGGATCCGCCTCCAGACCGGCCGGCTTCAGCCGCCCGGCGAATCGCGCCTCACGCACATCCGCTCCCTCCCCCTCATCCGCCTCCTCCGTTTCTCCGTCCACCCGATACACCGTCCACGCCTCCGCCTTGTCATCCGCGAACGCCACATCCGTGAACGTCACCCGCGCCACCCGCTGTTCTTCGCGCCACCGCATCGTCGCCCGCTGCGATTCGCTTCCATCCTTGAACAACACCACCGTCATCATCCCTGCGTCCAACTTTCCGCCGCGTTCCACCACCGCCGTCATCGTCACGCTTTCCCCCACAAACGCCAGCGCCGGCGAACCGGTCAGCGTCACCCGCACCCCCGCCCCCGGAACTGTTCCCGCCGCGGCCTCGGCAACCCAATCTCCCCCCACGCACCGCGTATCAATCCGCACGCCTTTTCCCGCCGCCTCCTCCGCCAACTCCCGCCACGCTTCCATATCGCTTCCGCGATCCGACGTGTCATGCCCGTCCGACGCCAGCACCATCGTCGTGCCCGCCGGTGCCTGATCCACCAACTCACGCATTCCCGCGATCAATTCCGACCGCTCGCCCGTCGCGCCCGGCATGCGCAACATCACCATCGGCCACCGTCGCACGCTCTCCCCAATCAACCACCATCTCGCCTTTCTCTCCTGATCCCACCCGCCGAACGTCCGCATCACCCGGTCAAATCGACTGATCGTTTTTCCCGTATCCACCGTTCCCATGCTCGCCGAGTCATCCGCGATCAACCACACCCCCGCCCCCGGAAGTTTCCCATCCCCGTCTTTGCCGCTTCCGGGGGCGGCTTCGCGATGCAGCGGGTTCACCAAAACCGCCCCGATCAACCCCACAGCAACCACGCGCATCAAAAATCCCCACACCGGCCGCCTCATCCACATCCACGTCACCCCCAACGCGCCGCCGACCAGCAGCACGATCCACGGCAACGGCAGCAGCGGGGCGATCGTCACGCCAGATTCTCCTTCCGGTCTTCCTTCCGGGGGCGACCCATCCACCCTGCCAGTCCCGCCTCCAACACCAACACTCCCAACGCACCCGCCATCACCACCGCCCAAAACTCATGCCGCCCCTTCTTATCCGCGCTACGACCGAGCGAGTCCCCTCCGGGGCCGGGGGCGGGGCCGGGGGCGGGGCCGGGGGCGATTTCCGGTGGCGACACTTCCGTGGGTCGCAAATCCGACTCCCGCTCGTCCACCGTCACGCACCATCCCCCCAACTCCCGTCCATTCCCATCCACCAGTCGATACATCCCCACGCGCTCCGCCTCCACTTCCACACGCACCC
>JBAYVY010000098.1:0-10710 GCA_041674345.1 Phycisphaeraceae bacterium
CGGGGGTGAACAACGACGGGGTCAAGCCGTTCACGCCCGATATTCTCGGCGGTCGCATCCAGGAAACGATGAACAAGAACGCCGCGGTCGCGTGATGCGCGAAAGCGCATGCGCGGTTCTGACAAGAAGCGGTCATGACAGCATCGCCGGCGGGGTGAAAGCCGTCGTCTCAGCCGATGCGATGACCGCGCGAATTTACTGGCAACTGAAGGCGGACGCGAAAACCATCAGCATCTCGCCGCACTTGCAGGTGCCGGGCAACGTTGAAAATCGGCGGCTCGCTGCACGCCCTCGGCGGAATCGCCGCCAAGAACAACAGTCAGGCCCAGATCAAAGGCGATCTTCACGCCCGGTATCTCAATTCCTTCAGCCGACTGGTCAAACGCAACGCGATCATCGAACGCGAAATCATCAATTGCCAGTGGGATGTCGAGGGCGATCTGCTGATCCCCAACGGCGAATTGATGGGCGGCAAGACTTACGTGGCGGGAGCCATCCATATCAAATTGCTCGGCTCGCCGGCCGGGGAACGCACCGTTCTGATGCTGGCCAGCATCCAGGCGGTCGAACAATGGGTCGCCCGGACGGAAGAGGCGTTTCGGCAAACGCGGACGCAACTGACCGCCACCGAAGCGGAGTTGGAAAACCTCAAAAACATGCCAAACGCTCCGCCGGCAATTCGGGAAAAACTGACGGAGCCGATGTTTGAACAAAGCAACTTCAGGGAAACCATGAAAGCACTGGTTTCCAGGAAGCTGACTCTTCAGAAACATCAGGAGCAGCATTGCAAGGTGGACCTGCATGTGCAGCAAGTGATAAAGCCCGGCACGGTCATCGTATGCCGCGGTTTGCGGGGCTTTGCGAGAGCTTGCTATGCGGCACACCAGCACCAACCAGAATTCAATGGGCGGAGAAGGATTCGAACCTTCGAAGGCTTACGCCAGCAGATTTACAGTCTGCCCCTTTTGGCCACTTAGGTATCCACCCAATAAAGGGACATGACATTTTACCGGCTTTGACCGAATGTTCAACGCGCACCCCCATCCCGTGCTCTTAGTCTCTTAGTCGCTCATCGCTTTCTTCTCAATGCACCAGTCCCGCTCCGCCGGTCGCCGGCATATCCATTCCCTCGTCTAACGCCTCTTCCCCGCCGGCGGTTTGCGCCACCAGCACCATCGCTTTGCGCATCACGTCCAGGTAATCCATCTGCGATTGCTGCATGTGTGCGATCAGCGGGTGGGCGGCGACCGCCGATTGGAGTTGTTCGAGCTTGTGCTTGTCTTCCACCTCGATGGGTTTGCCCGCGTGCTGTTTTTCCGCCAGTTTTTGCAGATGCCGGTTGAAATCGGTGATCAGCCGCTGCGTGGCGATGTCCTTGTCGAGCGATTCGGTCGCCGCGGAGAACGTCTTGGCCGAGGGATGTTCACGGATCAGTTCGCCGAGGTGTTTGGCCGCCTCTTCAATTTTCGTCATGTCGGTCATGATGTTTCTCGGTGGAAAGTTGGAAATATCATACAGGGGCAATGACGAATGACGAAATCCGAATGACGAATCAAACCCGAAATCCGAAACTCGAAACCGTTGGCCGCCTGTTTCGGATTTTCGAGTTTCGAGCTTGATTCGTCATTCGGATTTCGTCATTCGTCATTTTCCAACCATCTCCGAACGCCAACCCACGTATAATCCCTCCATGCACCCACGCCTCCAATCCCGCATCATTCAACACGTCACCCACGACGCCTACGAACCGCAGAACGTCCGCCGCCTGGCCGACGCGCTGGGCGTCGCCGACGACCAGTTCGACGATTTTCAACAGGCCATCGGCCATTTGGTCGAAGCCGGCCAGATCGTCCTGGGCCCGACGAACCTCGTCCAACTGCCGCCCATCGGCCACGAAATCACCGGGCGATTCAAACTCCACGAACGCGGCTTCGGCTTCATCCTCCCCGATTCCCCCAACGAACACGGCGACCTGTTCGTCCCCCCAGGCGATAACCTCGGCGCTCTCACCGGCGATATGGTCCGCGCCGAAGTCTCCCACCGCAAACGAGGCCGCGAAGCAGGAGTCACCGGACGCATCGTCGAAATCCTCCAGCGCGGCAAATCCACCTTCGTCGGCACACTCGATAAACGCGGCCAGCTCTACGTCGTCTTCCCCGATGGCCGCACCATCACCGACCCCATCATCATCCGGGATATCAAAGCGAAAAACGCCCGCATCGGCGATAAGGTCGCCGTCGAACTCACCGTCTGGCCCGCCCCCGGAACCACCCCCCGAACCGCCCCCGGAAGTGGAAGCCGCGCCACCGCCGAGGGCGTCATCACCGAAGTGTTGGGCGAGAGCGGCATGCCCGACGCCGAGACGCTCGGCGTGATCCGCGCCTACGGCCTGCACGACAAAATCAGCGACGACGCCATCGCCGAAGCACGTGAAGCGGCGCATGATTACTCGGCCAACGAAGCGGAATACTTCCGGGGGCGGCTCGATCTGCGCGATACCTTCACACTCACCATCGACCCGCCCGACGCCAAAGACTTCGATGACGCGATCAGCATTGCGAAACTCGATCATGCCGGGGGCGGGGGCGGGTATGAACTTGGCATTCACATCGCGGATGTTTCGACCTTCGTCCGCCCCGGCGCGGCGATGGATGAACAAGCCCGTGAGCGCGGCAACAGCGTCTATCTGCCGCGCCGCGTCCTGCCGATGTTGCCGGAGGTTTTGTCCAACGGCATCTGCTCGCTCCAGCCCGGCGTGCCCCGGCTGACCAAATCCGTCTTCATCCGCTACAACCACGAGGGTCACGTCCAAAACGCCCGCTATGCCAACGCGGTGATCCGCTCCGATTTCCGCCTGACGTACCTCGAAGCCGAGGCGCTGATCGCCGGCAAACCCGACGAGGCGAAAAAGCACAGCGTCGAGAACAACACCTACACCGATGAACTGCTGCGTCACCTGGCGATGATGAATGATCTGAGCCGGATCATCCGCAAGCGGCGGGTGCATGACGGGATGATTTCGCTGGACCTGCCGGAGGTCGAGTTGGTGTTCGACGACGATGGCCGGGTGATCGACGCGCACCCGGAGGACGATGCGTACACGCACAAACTGATCGAAGCGTTCATGGTTGAGGCGAACGAAGCGGTGGCGCGGGTGTTCAACGACATCGACATCCCCACGATTCGCCGGGTGCATCCCGATCCCTCAGCCCACGACACAACGGAGCTGCGCAAGTTCGCGCGCGTGGCGGGATACAACATTCCCTCGAACCCCGGCCGCAAGGAATTGCAGGGCCTGCTCGAAGCCACCGCCGGCAAACCCGCGGCCAAGGCGATCCACCTGGCGGTGCTGAAAACGCTGACCAAGGCGGAATACAGCCCCGCGCTGATCGGCCACTTCGCGCTGGCCAGCGAACATTACCTGCACTTCACCAGCCCGATTCGCCGCTACGCCGACCTGACCGTGCATCGCTCACTGGAAGCGCTGCTCGAAGTGATGGGTTCCGACAAGGCGCTGCCCCGCGCCCCCGCCGCCCGCAAGCAGTTGACGCGCAAGCTGGAAGAAGACGATCGTTGCCCTGATGAAGCGACGCTCGTGGAGATCGGCCGGCACATTTCGACCACCGAACGCAACGCCGAATCCGCCGAACGCGAACTTCGCAAGTTCCTCGTGTTGCAACTGATGGTCAAACACGTCGGCGACGTGTTCCCCGCGACCGTCACCGGCTGCACCGGCTTCGGCATGTTCGTGCAAATCGACAAATACCTGATCGAAGGCATGATCCGCACCAACGAACTGCCGGGGGTGGGCGAGCGCTGGCGACTGGACGAACAGACCGGCGCGATGACCGCGCAGCGCTCCGGCCGGCGCATCGCCATCGGCGACACGTTCGAGGTGCAGATCGTCAAGGTCGATCTGCCCCGGCGTGAAATGGACCTGCGCATCATTGAGACATCGCTGAAAAAAAGCGACAAGCCGAAGCTGAAAACGCAGGCCGAGAAGGCGAAACCCGAACACAAAAAGTTCGGCGGCGCACAACACAAAAAAAGCGGCAAGCGCAGGCGATGAATCAAAATACCGAGGCAAACGTCAATGACACCCTATAAGGAATTCGCCATTCGATTCAAGCTATTGATTAGCAAGAATCCGCATTTGATTACGACCACGTTGAGTAACATTTTTACAATGCGACTGATCGGCAACAAGACGCACGGTGATCTGGCGGAAATCGCCATCGCGGAGTTCATCAACCAGTACATGTATGACTTCCGCTCCGTCCATGTCGGCAAAGATTTGTATCGGGCCAAGGAACACGAAGAAGACATCAAAATCATCAACGAGGTTACAAAAGCGGAGTTTCCGCTGAGTCTCAAGGCCTACGGGGATGGTCCATTGCAACTTTCCACGGACAAAAACTTTCAGATGTTCCCGGCGCTCCAAAAGATGGGAAATTTGATCGAAGGCAAAAAAGCGATAGCCGCTCTTTGGGCCGATCCCGTGTTTGCTGAATTCAGCAGTTTGAATGTTCTGCCCCTTATCTATAACGAGAAAAAACAGCGCTGCAATGTTCTCGTGTTCGATCACGAGAAGGCACAACAGGAAATCGCCAAAATTGTTTATGAAGACGAAGGAAAGGGTCGGAAACATCCTGTGTATCGTTTTTACGACCGAGCCGGTGATTATGTCTGCGAAGTGCGCTATGGCAGCGGAACCGCAAACGCGCTTCAAAGGGGTCTTTGGACGCATACAAAAAACGGGTTGAAATACTTCGACAGCATGACGGATGGCTGGATCACTTACGCTCACAATGTAGTGCTGGTGAAACTTTTTTCGCATGCGCTGCTTGCCACGTCGGTGGGCCATGAAGCGGCGCTGGAAGAATTAAAAAGGGACATCGAAAACCAGAAACAGACGACGGTAAAATACTGATATGGAAACGCTCTCTCTTTTCGATGACGTGGGCATTGCGAACGTGGTCGCGCCCACGTTCCGCACCGTGCGGACGGAGGGTATCAAGTATGCCGGTTCCAAGCTGAAACTTTTGCCGCACATATTGGCGCTGGTCGGCAAGGTGAAGCCGCGGACGGTTATGGATGGATTTGCCGGAACGACGAGGGTTTCGCAGGCGTTGGCGCAAAACGGATATACGGTGATCGCCAACGATGTATCGGCCTGGTCGGAGGTTTTCGCAACCTGCTATCTGTTGAATGAGCATCCGCGATCTCACTATGTTCCCCTGATTGAACATCTCAACAATGTTCCGCCGGAGGACGGCTGGTTCACCGAGCATTACGGCGGCGACCCCGGAGACGGATGTTCCATCGGCGCGGACGGGCTGAAAAAACCCTGGCAAAGGAAAAACACACGGCGACTCGATGCGATCCGACGGGAAATAGATTCTCTGAAATTGTCATTCATTGAAAGAGCGGTGCTTCTCACCAGTTTGATCCATGCGCTGGACGCGGTGGACAGTACGCTGGGCCACTTTGCTTCGTATTTGAATGAATGGTCGGCGCGGTCGTACAAGATGCTGCATTTGAGGCCCCCAGCCCTTTTGTCTAAAGCGGCATCCCATCGGGTGTATCGGAAAGACATATTTGACTTGCTGCCCGATGTCGAGGTTGATCTGGCATATTTTGATCCGCCATATGGATCGAACAACGAAAAAATGCCGCCGTCGCGTGTTCGTTATTCCGCTTATTACCATGTTTGGACAAGCGTGTGCCTGAATGACCAGCCGGAGGTTTTTGGAAAAGCCAAACGCAGATCGGATACATCCGATGTCATCGGTTCTTCGGTATTCGAGGAGTTCCGAAGGGACGAGCACGGTCGTCTGATCGCGGTGAAGGCGATCAGAAAGACGTTACGAAGCGTCAAAGCCAAATACGTTTTGCTTTCGTACAGTTCCGGCGGGCGCGCCACGGCGGAAGAGTTGAACGAAGTCATTTCTGAAAACGGTAAACTCGTTGAACTTGTGGAAATGGACTACAAGAAAAATGTCATGGCGGACATGCGGTGGACGAACATGTGGATCAAAGATGCGGAATTGCCGAACAAGGAGTTCTTGTTTCTTGTCGAGAAGAAATAAAGGACACCGTGAATCGTTCGCTAAACAGCGAGAGGGAAGCGTGGTAATGGGATCATTGAACCAGCGTCGTACGCCGGTGATTGACTGTACGGATTTGTACCACCCGCATCAGGATCCGGGGGATAATTTTGACATCATCGCGGCATTCGCGTTGCCGGAGATTGATTTGCGCGCGGTGATTTTGGACATCACCGACGATTTCCGCAAGCCACGGGACGAGCAACCGGAGGGGCGGCGGGATCCGTTCGGGCCTCGTGAGCCGGGCATCGTGCCGATGATGCAGATGAATTACCTGTTTGATCGGGACGTGCCGCACGCGGTTTCGCCGTTCACACTGATGCGTTCGCCGGAGGACAAGATGCTGGATGCGCCGCGGTTTCAGCAGGCGGGGGTGGAGTTGATGTTGCGGGCGTTGCGGGAGTCGGAGGAGGCGGTGACGATTTTGGTTTTTTGTTCCTGCCGGACTTTGGCGGTGGCGTTGAATCGTGAGCCGGAGTTGTTTCATAAGAAGGTTCGGCGATTGTTGCTGAACATCGGGACGACCAGCGGGGAGATGTTCGATGTGGACTACGGCGAGCGGAAGCGTTTGCCGGTGAAGCCGGGGTCGGCGGGATACCGGGAGTGGAATGTGGAACTGGACCCGCACGCGTTTGTACGTGTGTTGCGATCAGGGTTGCCGATGGCGTTGTTTCCGTGCGCGTGCGAGGGCGGGCCGTTCGCCATGCACCGGCATGATTCGTATTACGATCTGGGCGGTCGCGGCTGGATTCGGCGGATGCACCCGCGACTTCGCAATTACCTGGCGTTTGTGTTCGAGCGGTCGAACCGCATGGACTTTCTGCGCGCGATGGAAATGCCCGCGCCGGAGGAGGCGTTGCAACGGCTGGACGCGACGAAGCACCATCACGTGTGGGAGACGGCGGTGTGGCTGGAGACGAGCGGTCGCAAGCTGGTGCGGCGGGCGGACGGCACGCATCGCATCGTGGCGGCGGATGAAATCGCGGCGGGCGACGGGGTGCTGCCCAACGAGCAGCGGCCCTGCCGGTTGAACGTGCATGATGACGGGCGGTTTGATTTCGAGCTGATCGACGGCGAATCGACGGTGACGATTTACGATCGCGGAGAGGATTTGCAAGCGCACGCGGCGGCGATGGGGGAGGCGCTGACGGCGCTGTACGAATCGTTTGTTCCGTAACGCGGCCCATGGGGTGACGAGCCGGCGCGAGGGTGACGTATTTATTTTCGATAGGCAACGCAATACGCCGATCCGCTGTGCGTTAATTTAGCGATACGGGATCCCACCGACCGCGAACGAATCAGGCGTCAGGCGGAAAATCATGCGCGCTTCACGGGCCTGCGGCAATGGCCGGCTCGTGAGTCGCCGGCGCGATCGTCGCGCCTGGATGACCGCCTGTGTGAAACCTGTGTGAAATTTGAACCCACTCGTTTTTTCCTTTCATGGCCCGCAGGCCAGGAGTCACCGATGAGACCGAACCTTTTATTCACTTTTTGTCTGATGATCGTCGCGGGTGTTCTGGGCGGCGCGACCGCCCTGGCGCAGGATCAGAGCGACCCTTCCCCATTACCGTCGCGGCATTTGGCGGTACGCACCCAAGCGGTGCTGGTCATTCCCGCGTCCAATTCCACCGACCCGGTTCGTTCCGTGCGACTGGCCGGATCGGGTGGGGCCGAAGTCCATCGAAATCACATCGCGTTGTTTTTCGACGTGCTGAACACCGACAGCGATGAAGTGATCGGCAGCGCGGTCGTGCGATGGAACAATCCGATGCCGATCAACCGCCGGGGTCAGTTCGAGACGCGCGGCCTGGCGACCGTGACGGTGGACAACGTGACTTATCAGATTCCCCTGAAACTGTCGGGCAAGGCGATGCTGATTCAGCCCGATCCCACGGACCCGGCGGCAACCGACACGGGCACACCCCCGACCCCCGCGCGTCTGTGGGTCATTCGCGGCCAGTATCAGGGACGCGAAGCATCGGATGCCACCCCCGCGAATCGCGCGGTATTTCTGCGCGGTTTGTTCAACGGGCGTGAAGTTCCCGTGACCAATGGCGGCGACGACGTGACCGCCGAATAAGCGACCTGATTTGTTCGCACCGGCCGGCGGATCGCGCGATCCGCCGACCGGCTTTTTCGATCTTTGGAGCCATTCCATGATGGGCGTGATTCATCGCAAGGGACTGACACTCGTTGAACTGATCGTGACCTTGGCGCTGATCGGGTTGCTGGCGGCGATGGTTGTTCCGGTCGCTGGTCGTGTGCGTGACGGCACCCGTTCGGCGGCTTGTCTGTCGAATCTGCGGCAGTTGACGCACGGGTTCGGTTTCTACGCCGCGGATCATCAGGGGCGGACTCCGCCGGATGAGGTGGCGATGATGTGGGACACGTTGTTTCATCCCTATCTGCCGAACCACAGGGTGTTCATTTGTCCGGCGGATCGGGAGGGCGCGGCGTTCGTCGATGCGGTTTCCTACGCCTGGCGCGACGGGTTGCAGACCCCATCCCCCGACGCGGCGTTGAGCGGGCGCAACTTGTACGCCGTCAGTCGCGGCGATCTGCTGTTGACCTTCGACGGCGGGGCCGACCCGCATCAGACCGACCACCTCAACGGCGCGGCGATCACCGGCAGCGCCGCCGATTACACCGTTGAAGCGTTTGAAACCAACCTCGGCTGGAGTGTGTGGTAGCGAAGGGCGTCGGGCATCCGATTCCTTGCGACGTGAGTTTTGGATAACCCGTGGCTTGCCGAATCGGGTAGCGAGTGGTGAGTAGCGAGTCGTGCGGCGGATAACGCGAACCGGCGTGTCGGGCCGTTCCCACGTCAGGGGCCGACCGTCACTCGCTACCCGATGCACCCACCGCCCTTGCGGCAACGTCTTATCCAAAACTCAGGTTAATATGGTGTGCATGAAGAACGACATGCCACAATTGCCGCCGGAAATGATGTTGATGCAGTTGGCCAGCGGGTATTGGGGCAGCGCGGCGCTGGGAGCGGCGGTGCAATGCGGATTGTTTGATGCGCTGGCCCCCGGAAATAAGCACCGTAGCGCGGCGGAAATCGCCGCGACGAAAGGGTTGGACGTGCGGCTGACCGCGGCACTGGCTGATGCGATGACGGGGTTGGGGTTGTTGAGCAAGACGCAAGCCGGTTATGCGATCGCACCGGCGTTCGTGGAGCTGCTCGTGCCGGGCGGGGCGAGGGACATGCTGCCGGCGTTGCGGTTCAATCTGGATTTGTACCCGCTGTGGGGGCGATTGAGCGAAGCGGTCAAGAGCGGCAAACCCGTCGTGCCGCCGGGCGCGCATTTGGGGGACGATGCGGAGCGGACGAAACGGTTTGTGGAAGGAATGCACAGTCGCGCGCTGGCGCTGGGGCCGATGATACTGGCGGGCGTGGACGTGTCGGATCGCCAACGGTTGCTGGACGTGGGCGCGGGGCCTGGCACGTTCGGACGACAACTGGCGGCGAAGCATGAAGGGCTGCACGTCACATTGCTCGATCTTCCGGGGGTGATCGCGGTGGCGAAACGGTTGTCGGCGGGACACGTGGCGGAAGAGCGGATTGATTATGTGGAGGCGGATTATCGCGGGGAGAATTGGGGTTTGCCGCGTTCGGAAGACCGCGACCAGCGGTCGCGGCTTTGTGAGGGGGACGACCAGCGGTCGCGGCTTTGTGGGTTTGACGCGGTGTTGTATTGCGGGGCGTTGCATCAGGAATCGGATGCGTCGGCGGGGGCGTTGATGCAAAAGTTGCATGGGGTGTTGGAGCGGGGCGGGAAGTTATTCGTGGTGGATTTGATGTTTGAGGACGACGGGGTGAAGCCGGCGTTCGCGGGGTTGTTCGCGCTGAATATGATGTTGTTCAACCCGCGGGCGCGCGTGTTCGCCGCCGGCGAGGTGGAACGGTTGTTGCGCGATGCGGGATTCACGGATGTGAAGACTGTTCGGGTTCCGGGAATGGGATATGCGACGGTGACAGGGATCAAATCATGAAAACATTGACGATAATTGTGTGCGTGTGTTTGCTGGCGGGCGTGGTGTCGGCGCAAGCGAACAACTCCCGCGAACAGGCGAAGAATCTCGCCGAGCAGGCATACAAGGAGAACGCGGCGAAGTACGCGGGCAACGCGGAGGTGCTGGTGAAACCCGGCGTGCTGGCGGATCGCAAGAGCGGGACGGTGAAGGTGTGGGGCGTGGCGACGGGGGTGGGCGGGGGCGATCCGGTGGAGTTCGCACTGATACCTGCTGACAGCGGGAAGGATTACGAATCGCTGGCACTGGCGTTCGCATCGACGGCGGACGTGGACGAGGCGTTGAAGTTCATCGGACTCAAGCCCGGCCGGGCGGTGGATTATGCGCGGATGATGTATTGGGCGCGCGGTCCGCGTGTATCGATGACGTTCGGCTGGACCGATGACAAGGGTCAGGCGCACGAGCAGCCGGTGCGGACGTTGCTGCGGAATTCGCAGACGAACAAGGCATGGGAGGGGGAGTGGGATTACACCGGATCGCGCACGGCGGTCCCTCCGGAGGGTGTGAAGGTCTGGCCGCGCTGGCCGAAATCCCCGCCAGCCCGACCTTCACACCCTCCGGCGTGACA
>JBAYVY010000099.1:0-10636 GCA_041674345.1 Phycisphaeraceae bacterium
CGTGTCGTCCGTGCCGCCATGATGGAACCTCCTTGCTCGTTGGCTGCCGTCGGATCGCCGTCCGGGGCGACCCACCACTACATCTTGTCGGCTATCCCCCCGCGAAAACTGTCATGCACCCGACCAGCAGCAGGTCGTCGCCGCCGGAAAAAACCGTGTAGAGCTTCGACCAGCGCGGGTCGTTGCACATCTGCTGATCGAGATCGGAAGCGAAGAACTTTTCCAGTCGATTGCTGAGATCGCGCAGCGGTTGCAGGTCGGTCGCCTTGTCCAAGCAGCGGCCAATCGCGGCTCCCAGCGAATCGGCGTCGGCTTTGAGCACGCCCAGCATCGCCGCGCCGCGCGATTGCTTCGCCAGATTGACGAACTCGATCGGCTCGCCCCGCGCATCGGTCGGAATGTGACGCGCCAGGCGATTAAGATTGCAGCTGTCGTTACCGGATGTCGGCTCGTCCGCCACAAAGCGAGCCGTCAGGCCAGCCACATCCGCACCCTGGCCGCCTGCCGGGTCAAGCACAACGAAGCGATGATTCGATTGGACGACTTGTCGTCCGAGTTCCGCATCGCGTTTGGCTTCCTCCTCGGCGTCGGGCGGGGTTGCGGCGATCAAGTCGTCGGCTCGCCATCCCGACGGGCCGCCGGCGACGTTCGACCAGCTCCGAAGTTTTTCTGATTGCAGGGTTTGGTTCGCCGCGTCGTATTGTTCCCTGATCGACCGATCCGACTCCTGACGGATCGCCGCGCTCAGGCGTAGCCGCGCATGCGTTTTGTCCCGCAACCAGCATTCGATCTCACATATTTCCTTGCGGGCGTCGGCAATCTTATCATCGCTTAGGCCCGTGCCGTCAATGACGATTTTCCCCGCAGCGCAGGAAATCAGGCGGCTCTCGTTCAGGTCAGTTGCATGCAGCAGCCGTACTCCGACCGCATCGGCGATCAATTGTATATAAAGCGACCGGAAGCGAAGCGACTTGGCCTGTTTGCCGCCGGTTTCCCGTACGACGAACAGGTAGTCTTGAATGCCGGAAAGATCAGTGATGAGTAGCATATGTCTCCTTATATTACCGTGTCACGACGTTTTCGTATCGGTGGATATCTCCACGAAGCCAGCGTGACAGTAATCGGGCTTGAATCTTGATGATGGAACGCCAGCTACAACGGTAATCGAACATGGGATGCGTGACCAATTGGTCGAGGCGAGCTTCAAAGGCGCGAAGGATCGCTTTGCGACCGGCGTCATGAAGCATGCAACCGGCGGCTGATTGCTCGAAATTGCGAGTGGAAACCATGCCGGTGTTGATGGCGGTGATGACGACGGAGTCCGCCACCACGGGTCGTAGCGGTTCCATGATGTCCAGTGACAAGGCGGGGCGTCCGTGACGCGGTTGATGATAAAAGCCCCACCAGGGATCGAGGCCCTCGGACAACAGGGCCACGGTGCATTCCTTGACGAGCAGTGCATAGACAAAGGAGAGCAATGCGTTGACAGGATCACGCGGAGGCCGGCGATTTCGCTGGTTGAAATCCCATTGCGTATCCATCGAGTGAGGTTTGAGCATATCAGCAAACCGGCTGAAGTATTTCGCCGCGATGCCGCCCTCGATGCCAAGCAGGGATTCCAGCGAGGTGATCTGTGGGATGCGTGCGATCAAGTCGTCGATATCACGCAAAGCCATATCCAGTTCTTTCGAGGAGATGGCATTGCGTCGAATCAACGTGCGTTGATTGGCGGCCTTGTCGGTGACGAGTTGCTTGGCGAATTCAAGGCAGCGGGCGGGATTGCGTGCGGCGTCGAATTGAGCGGCGCGATCGAAAGCGTTGCGGAGCGTGATGCCGTGAGTGACGCCGTAGAACCAGTGGCCCATCGATAGATGGACGATGGGGATGCCGGCTTCGCAGAGCAGATGGATGGCTTGGGCACTGATGCCGGTGTTGCCGCAGAGTACGAGTTGGCTGAGGTCGATGAGGCGGACGGAGGAGAGTTCCTGCCCTTCTTTTTTGACGACGAGGCGCTGGCCGGACTTGCCGACGTAAGCGCCCTGATCCTGAACATACAGAGGCGAGGCGTCGTCACGAGCGGGATAGAGGCGGCGCGTTTTAGGAGGATTAACGGTCTCAGCGTTGGGCGGCGTTGAAGTCGGGGGCACTTGCTGTAGGGCAAGCGTTTCATCTGGCAAGCAGATGCCATTGAGGGAACATCCGCGGCATTTGGGGCTGTCGTCCAGAGGTGCGGGCAGGTCGCGGTTCTCCGTCGCGTGATGAGTCTGATCAATCAGCGACAAGGTGCGGGCTTCAAGTTCAGCCGTAAAGGGCACTGTCACGCGGGTGCGTGAACCGGCGAAATAAAGAATGCCATGATCGCAACGGTAGCCATGCTCGCGGAGCAACAGCCCCTGTGCCATGAGTTGCACACGTTCGGGTTCATATGAGCGTTCCGGCGTGTTGGGCACGCGGCCACGCTTGGTTTCGACGGGGGCGGCTTCATCTCCGTCAGTTGAAACCAAATCGAGTTTGGCCGTCAACCCCAACCGTTCACTGCCCAACGGGACCGACCGGCTGATTGTCGGCGGATCATCGCCCGCATTTGCCTGATCCGCATCGTCGTCGTTGTTGTCCGTGCCATCGCCGCTGGCGTCGGCATCTGGCAGTATGTGATCCACCGCATCGACACGCCGATGAACATGCCGGCCTTCGATGGTGTAAACATTATCCGCCCAACGACCTTCGACGTGCATGAGGTGAAAGAGCCGAGGACAGTACGCATACTCATTGAGCATGCGGACGGGCAGGAGATTCCCTTCATCTTGACCGCTGGCTTCCTTGCCGGCCGGAACAGTGGAATCAGCGGCCATAATCAATCTCCGTTGCAATTCACGGCGGCGAAAAGGCCAAAACCGCAATGTCGCCCGGCGCCGAGGGTGATGGGGCCGGGAACGGAATGTGCGAACGTGAGTCGCACATGAACCGCGGTGAGATCTTTGAGATGCGCCGGCCGGTGGTAGCCGGTGTGCCGACCATCACGGTCGTATTTATGGGCGCTCAGACAATTCTTCAAAAACGGGGTCGATTGCCAGGTGAACTCACAGGGTGTTTCGATTCCGGCGCGTGCAAGGGCGGTCTGGATGAGTTTCACTGTCTTCTCCGGCTTCTTGTCGTTATGTCCGTCAAGGATCACCGGAGTGACCGTCTGCCAGATGCGCGACGTGCCGAGATAGCAGGTGTCGATGAACTTGCCCTTGGGCGGGGTGAACAAACGAAGTTCAGCGCGATAGGCATCGCTCGGCGATGAATCGGCCTTGCAATTCTCAAACTCTCCTTCGGGCTTGAGCGGTTGCCCGTCAATGCGTTGGGCCAGGTACGCAAGCTCGCGCTCCATGTCCAGCGGCGCGACGAGCATGACGTTGCGAATGATGCCGTCGGCGTACGCGTGCCCGATGGAGGGCAGCGGAATATACGAGAACTGTTGATGGTCGTCAGCAGATGATGGGTCGCGCTTGCCACGAACGACACGCTTGCCCCACTCGGTAGCATTTTCGATCCACAGGGGTGGGTCTTTGAGCATGGCCGAGATCGCCAGATGCCTCACCATGCCGGCAATGTGAATGAGTTTGGCATGCGGATAACGTGCGGGGTCTTCGTTGGGATCGTTGGGATCAAGCAGCTTGAAGACGGCGTGGGGGCGCGGAAGCGGATCGGCCTGACAGCGATAGCGAACGACATCAAACACGCGCAGCGGGGGTACTGGGCGGAAACCGTCGGGGGGGAGCCGGTTGAGGAAGTCGGTGTGCTTGCGACAAAGATCGTCAAGCGTGCCGGGCTTGGGTGTGCGTAATGGCGTGCCACCGGCGGGCGAAGGACGCCAATGGTGGCCGGACAGTTGCGCGACCTGCTCGCCGGTAAGTACACTGACGTCACCGATAGCCATATCAATACCCCAGCCGAGATGGGTAATGGTGCGTGTGGCCTGCGTCAAGACATCAAGGTGTTGGCAGAGGCCGTTGATCAATGGATAGAGGTAATGGACGGCATCATTCTCCCCATCGCATCCAATTTGAATTAACGTGGGCTGGATGGTTTTCATGGTCTTTAATTCGTTCGGTTGTTTCTTTGGTTCGCGCCCCTTTGAAATCGGAATGGCCCAAATATCGAGATCGTTGTTCGGCACAGCGATGCGAAATGGAATTCCGACGAGAGACGGAGGCGTAACGATCTCAGATGGCTGTAGGCGTTGCAACCATTCCAACGCGGATTTGGCGCATTCCGCGAACCGCTGTTCGTGCCAACGGCTGGCAATGGAATCAAGAAGCGATTGGAACAACCGCAGCGGCGATGGCGGCCACTCCGGTTCACCTCCGTCCCGTCGACCATGAAATGTCGGCATTGGGTCGAGAAAGTGAATTGAAATACAGAGAAATTCTGACATGACGTCCTCCGTTACTTCTTGGCGGTGATAGTGACGGCCATACCATTCAGGACTTTAAGGTTGAGTTTCGCTCCCAAAATGACGACAGCTTCAAACGCCGCTACCTCGTTACCTTTCTGGATTATGGTGTCCGTGTTCGTGCTGACGTCGGATTCTTTTTTCTTGAACTTGACCTTGAACGTCTTGCCTGCCGTATCAACAGACACGACTTCGGCTCCGTTCATCTTCTCTGGTTTGGCCTCGCTCGCTTTTTCAGCGATGGAAACATCAAATGGCTGTTCCTTGTTGGGTTGAATTCCAAATTCTTTCATTGCATCGCGAGCGTAATTAACAACGTCGCTGTGGGAGAGGACAAAATCTGATCGCGTGCCGTTGAGATTCACTAGCTTGATTTCCTTCGGCTTGTCAGTGTCAGGAACAAGATTGCACCCTTGCCGTAGGAATGGATCGAGCGGAGCTGTAAATCCCACGAGGGAGAGGCCAAGGATGTACCGGCGCAGCGATTTTGTCCTGTCCACCGATAGCGTTCCATTGCTTTCGAGAACCGTCAGTCGCCGAAGTGCCGCCAACGAGATCGTAGAGTCACGCCGAATCGAGCCATTCGGCATAAGCTGAACGCCACCTGGTGCCTTCGAGGCGAGGGCATTCGCGAATCCCTCCTTGGAGCCTGCGTCTGGAAGAATGTCGAGCTTGGCAATATCTACGGTCATTTGCGTTAAGAAGTTTGCCGAGCGAGTATGCTCACGAACGCTGAAGGCGCGAATGGTGGAAGCGAGCAGGCGAGGCACTTTGGCCGAAGTATCCCGCGAGTCCCAGACACCAAACACGAGTGACGTAGGTGCCAATTTTGCCAACGGCTCGAAATTGCCACGCAGCCTCTCTTGGAACGCCGTCCGCAACTCCTGCTCGAATGCTGAACAGCGGACGATGGCATCAGCGGCTCTGTGGTTGGCGTGAAGCAAGTTCAGCCTAATCCCCTTAGTCGGGAAAGTAACGATAATCTGCGGCACCAAGTCATCGTAACCCTTTTGAGCGAACAGCGGCTCGATTCGATTGGCCTGTGAACCGACGCTGTCCACCAAGCACACATTCGTTCCGTCGGGAAACCGGTCGATGTTGTAGCCGCCCTGAAACTTCTCCTTGTCCCTGTCAGCCCCCGGCTGTGCCGCGTAGGTCGCCGGGAAGAATACGCCGTCGGCTCCCTCGACCGGGATCAGATGTTCACGGATGACGAGGGCGGCCGGGCCGTCGTCTTCAAACCACTTGTCGAACTTGGTCAACTCAGTCATTGGTGTCTCCTGCGTTAGAGGGATAAGCGAAGTCCAGCGCGGCGTACTGACCGCGAGTTGTTACGGAGGCTCGGTAGCGAAGCGTTCGACGATCCTGGATCGCTCCAGCCATCGCCGCCGCTGCGACTAGCGGTGGATATGGGCTATACCATGTGAAATAGTCGAATCCGTCGTGGTGGTCATTCATAAGTGGTCGGAATCGTTGCAGTCCAATGGCGGCGAGCAATTCCGTCGCTGGCGACGATTCCACCTTGAGATTTTGCGCGTCTGGCGAGAATCCGACATCCAGCGCGTTCCATGCCGGACCGGGATCGAATCCGAATCGCCCCTTCTGCAACAACCGCTGCGAAAACAAATCAGATAACTGGTCTGATGTAAAACTCTTGAGTTGTGCGATGAGTTCACGTTGCAGGCCAGACCAGATTCGCATTGACGTTTGCTGTCCCGACCAAAAGTTCCAGGGAGGATTCGAGATAACTTGAGTTACACCTTTCAGCACGGCAATGCGCGTCCAAGCGTCCAGAACTAATTCCGCCTTTGAATCGGGCGCGAATGTAAAAGCAAGTGGGGCGATGATTGGCGCGACTTCTAAGCCGTTGCACTCCAACCGCTCAATAGCGGTCGGCGGGCGGGATACGAGTATCTCCAATAAATCCCGTAGCGTACCCTCGCACGCAACCAGAAACCTTTGTTCGCCCTCCTCAAACCAGCCCTCCGCGCCCGGCCAGAGGCGGTCGGCCAGTTCCAGCAACCCGCAGCAGGCGAAGAATTGGCCGGGGTTGGTCACGTCCACCTTCACGGTGATGTTGGGTTGCTTGTCGCTCACTCGTCACCTCCGTTCAATGTTTCGGTGTCGTCGTCGGTTTCAAGGCCGGCGCTGGCGACGATGTCGGCGGCGCGGAGGAGAGATTCAAGGTACGCCAAGCCCCACCGGCCGTACTTGCGCTGGAGGCGTGCGAAGCGGCGGATGGTGTCGGTGTGGGTTTGGTCGCTCTGCTGCGTTGTAAAGTCCCTGTCGAAAGTGTGGCTGAAATGTGGCCGGGCGTTACCGTGGTGGGCGGCGATCAAGTGCAGAGCGAGGTCTCGCACATCTGAATCGTCGGGCAGAATACACACCGTCGAACACTGACCGGGATGCACGACGCGCAACAGCGAGCCGAACTCGTGGCGATAACCGCTGAGCTTCCTGGGGTCGCACCATTTGGCGGACTTGCCGAGCGGCATCTGGCTATCCTTTCCGCCGATATATCGCTGCCAGATGGCGGCCTTCTTGCCTTCGTCATGCCACTTGGCGGCGAATCGTAGCGCGGCATTGGCGATCTTGTTATCGCGAAGCAAGGCGTCGGCGAGCCGCGCAGCTTCTTTCTCAACTGCGCTGATATGCTCATCAAGCAGTTGTTCCTCCGACTGTTGTTGCTGACGCACGGGTGCGAGCGCCACAAGGGACTTCATGGTCTCTCCCTCATTATTGAACGCGATCGGCTGCACAAGCCGGACTTGCAGGCCGGTCTTGCGAAGGGCGTTGATCAAGTCCGTCGATTTTTCGTAGGCCGGTTCGATTAGCTCCGGCAGCGGTTTCCCGCCCGGCAGTGGCAGAGCTTTCCAGCCGTCGTCGGTGCGTTCGATCAGCACCCGCAGGCGTGAGTTGGGGCAATCGGGCGTGAGTTCATAACCTTCATGGTCCGCGATATCGAGTGCGGGGGATGGCGGCGATTCGCCTGGTTTCGATTCCGGGGGAATTGCATCAGTGGATAGCATGCCTTTGTCGTCCAGATAGCCGAAGGATGCGGGGAGGATGAGAGTAGGGTCGGTATTGAGCGGGGGGTTCTCGATCAGTTCGCCGAGAGTGGGGAGTTTCAACTTGCCGAAAGAGAGCAAGGCGACGCGGGTGTCACGCAGGGAAGGGCGTTTTTTCGTGATGGCCTCGAGAAACTCGACGACGCGGTAGCTGTTGATCGTGACGGTTTCGTGGGGACGGATGCGATGCCTGGCGAAGATGGCCTGTAGCGTTTTGTGTGGGTCTGCGCGTTTGTCATGTGGGACTGATGCGTCGGCAAGCAGGTCGAGTTCGGCGCGCCAAGCAATGGTGGTCTGTGGCAGTTCATCGGCGATGCCGTGCAGGTACGATCCGACCTCCGGTCGTCCCGGCATCTTTTCACGGATGCTGGTCATGGCCCAGGCGTCGAAGAGGATGTCAGTGGTAGGGGGGATGACCGGTTCGGGAGCGAACGCGGCGAGGCGTTCGTCGGCGTTGGCGTCGAGTTCGCTCAAAGCCAGTGGACTGGCGTTGTAAAGATTATCGCCGAGTGAAGGCAGTTTCTTGAGCAGGTCAAGAGTCTTCTGGCGTCGTTTGTCGATTTCATCGGCCCTGAGTTCGCCCGTCTTCTTATCCGTCTTTCCGAAGGAACTCGGATGCACCACGTCGATGCGGGTGTCGGCGCGGTCGCCGTAGCGGTTCACACGACCCAAGCGCTGGGCCATGCTCTCGAACGTGGACAGATCGCAGACCAGATGATCGGCGGAGATGTCGATGCCCACTTCGCCGGCACTGGTGCAGACGAGATAGACGGTGCCATCGACGGGTGTGATGTTCGGGTTACGGCTTTTGGGCGGAAGAAATCGCATGAACACCGGATTGCTCTCGGCCAGTTTGTCGCGTTCCAGCCCTCGCATCGTTCCGGTGAGTTGCTGAACATGGTCCTCCTGCACGCCGTTCTTTTTATCTGTGAGTTTATCGCAGACTTTTTTTACGTCGTCGAGGGTCCGCACAAAGATAAGAACTGCAGGATTGGTTTCCTGACCGTTATCGTCCCTGCGATGTTTCACCGCAAGGTCAGCAATTTCCTCAGCGAGTTTTTTCTCATCCTTGTTCTCATGCAGGCAAATTGTTTTCCTGGCTTTCAATCGCCGCCAAGCGTGGTGGAGCGGTTCAGTCGGCGGATCGGGAATGACATCCGGCGGAGTTCGTTCCGCTTCGGTTAACGTAAATGGTTCAACGGATTCGTTTGATCCATTGTTCACGCCGTTGCGCGTCGTGGCGGTCAGTTCCATGACGCGAATCTTTGGCCACGGAACAGGAATGCTCCGTTCCCTGCATGTCTGTTCGCACTCAATCGTCTTGATGAGCGTTTGGAATGCCGGTTCCAGATGCGCTTCATCGTGGACCAGCAGCGCGTCCTGGCCGAGGAAACCTGCGTGCAGGGGGCGGGCTTTGAAGCCGACACCGTAACCGCTGAACAGCAGGCGGGAGCCGATCATATCGACCGTGCCGCAGATCACGGCGGGGCGCGACGGATCGGCGGACCACTCGCGGTTGTCGGCGAACTGGCCGCGCAGGGTGCTGATGGCCAGGGGCGATTCGTCCTTTTCCACTGGAATCGCGCAACACTTTCCCAAGCTCGCCCGCAATTCGGCCAATTCGGGTTTTAGAAGATTTTTGCAAAGGTTCTCCACCTCGTTGGTCGTCTGATCCACGACGGTTCGCCGATTGACGACGTACACCATGCGGCGGGGAACCTGCGCGCCTTTGGCCAGCGCGATCAACCAAATGGCGATGACGCTGGTTTTGCCCAGGCCGGTGGGTAGGTTGCATGATTCGGGAACCCTGCCTTGGTTGAACCACTCATGGAACAATGTTTCCTGCCACGGGAACGGGAGGTGGCCGGTCAGTTGTTCAAAGGTTTTGGGGAAGGCGTCGCTCATATCCAAGCCGCTCCTTTTGCATCCATAAAGTCCACTGCCGGCGTATCCTTTTTCTGCCCGACGCGATTCGGCGATCAACCGCGCCGGGGGTGATCCCCGGAAAGTTCACCCTCGCATGTCACCCTCACCGACAAAACAAATGTTCCAGTCCTGCTCGTCCGATCCATCGGCCCCGTCGGGCGATGATTCGACCCATTCTGCGTCCAGCTTGCTCCCGTCGATATCGTTCCATGAATGGGATGTTTTTCACGATTGCCAATGCGTTCCATCTTCTGGCAAACAGGCGCTCCAGGTTGGGCGGCGTGATCGGCCGGCCCCGCTCAACGGACAATCGAAAATCGCGGATCGTCCGTATGCACCATTGCCAGGCCCGCTCAATCCACACATCCGCCGGCCCGCGAAAATATCTCCCTGCAAAACTTCCGGGGGCGAGGGCCGACCACGTTGTGCCGATGCGTTCCATCGCAGGCCGCCTTCATCGCAGCCCATCCGTGGCTACGATACCGCGATGTTATCACCGTCCACTGACAACACCATGTCATAGGTGTCGCTTTTTATTTTTCACAAAGCAATGCTGCGCGTTGTGCGGCCCGCGATATCGTTCCCAGCGAACATCCCGTTATTTCAGCGATACGATTTCGCTCCAAACCGAGTGCCCGAAGAAGAACCACGTTCAGAAGCCGCGGATTTTTTTGGTAAAGTTGGCTGGCAGCTAATACATTCTGTTCAATGCCCGCGATGGCTTCCAATGGATTTTGTCCGCCATGTTGGCATTGGTAGCGTTGACGCAATGTGGAATCGTGTCGCTGGCGACAGGCCAGGCGACGATGACTGGATCGCTTGGAGTTGGCGATGGCAGTCGGGACACCTTCATTACGGAGCTTTCCGCAGAGCAAGGCGACTTGAGCGTCCTGTTGATAGTCTTCATGGTCGTATGCAGGGTCAATCATGTTGAGTTCTCGCATTTCTTGCATATAGGACGCACGAGTTGACAGAAAGTGCCCCAAAATTATTTCCTTCCTAAAACCTACCAAACTAACCGTCACCAAGATTGGCAATACGAAGATCCTACGATATTGTCAAGAACATTGATCCGCGAAGTTATACCTCACGCGGCCAATAGTTGAATATCGTTGAACATCTGCAAGTTGAGCGTGAGGGTGAGCGTGAGGGTGCTTTTCAATTTGTCCCGATGGCGTGTGTTGACCGCGGCCAGCGAGTC
>JBAYVY010000100.1:0-10618 GCA_041674345.1 Phycisphaeraceae bacterium
AACTTCGTCTTCTGGGTCGGCATCGGTCACGCAGGGACATTGATCTCCGCGATCCTCTTTTTGTTCCGTCAAAACTGGCGCACGGGCATCAATCGTTTCGCCGAGGCGATGACGATTTTCGCCGTGTGTTGCGCGGGGTTGTTCCCCGGTATCCACGTCGGTCGCGCGTGGCTGGCGTACTGGCTTTTCCCGATACCGAATCAGATGGCGATGTGGCCGAACTTCCGTTCGCCGCTGTTGTGGGACGTCTTCGCCGTCAGCACCTACGCCACCGTCTCGCTGCTGTTCTGGTACATGGGCATGATCCCCGACCTGGCGATGCTGCGCGACCGCGCGACCCACAAAGTCCGCCAGGTGTTGTACGGCATCTTCGCGCTGGGCTGGCGCGGTTCCAACCGTCAGTGGCAGCGATATGAAAAGGCGTATCTGCTGCTGGCCGCGCTCGCCACGCCGCTGGTGTTGAGCGTACACAGCGTGGTGTCGTTCGACTTCGCGGTGGCGCAGCTGCCCGGCTGGCACACGACGATTTTCCCGCCGTACTTCGTGGCCGGCGCGATTTTCAGCGGGTTCGCGATGGTCATTACGCTGGCGATCCCCTGCCGCAGGTGGTTCGGGCTGGAGGACATCATGACCCCGCGCCATCTGGACAACATGGCCAAGGTCATGCTCGCCACCGGGCTGATGGTGACTTACGGTTACGCCACCGAGTTTTTCACCGCGTGGTACTCCGGCAATCCGTGGGAACAGTTCGTCTTCGTCAACCGCGTGCTCGGCCCGTACTGGTGGGCGTGGGGTTTGATGACGCTGTGCAACTGCGTCATCCCGCAACTGCTGTGGGTCCGAAAAATCCGCCACAACATCGCGCTGCTCTGGATCATCTGCGTGCTGGTGAACGTGGGCATGTGGTTTGAACGATTCGTCATCATCGTGACGTCGCTCAGCCGCGATTTTCTGCCGTCAAGCTGGGGCCTGTTCAAGCCCACGTGGGTCGATATCGCCATGCTGATCGGCAGTTTCGGGCTGTTTTTCACGCTGTTTTTGTTGTTCTGCCGGTTTTTGCCGATGGTGGCCGTCGCGGAAGTGAAGACCGTCATGCCGCAGGCGCACGCCGGTCACGGCCACAAACATTATGCCGATGTCGCGGTTGATGAGACGGGCACGGCGGATTATCGCCGCCCGCAGCAGGATTGAGTCATGAGCGATTCGCACGGAAAACCGAAGAAGCTGATACCCGCCGAGCCGGTGCGGTTTGGTTTGCTGGCGGAGTTCGAGGACGTGGACACGCTGTTGCACGCCGCGGCCGGTGTGCGCGACGCCGGTTTCCGCCGGTGGGATTCGCACACGCCGTTCCCCGTGCATGGGCTGGACAAGGCGATGGGTCTGACGCCCACGCGGTTGCCGTGGATCGTGCTGTGCTGCGGTCTGACCGGCGCGGGCATCGGTTTGTGTTTGCAGCTTTACACGATGGCGACGCAGCTTCCGGGGCTGCCGAGTTTCGCGCAGGGCTATCCGATGATTATCAGCGGCAAGCCCCTGGCGTCGGTGCCCGCGTTCATTCCGGTGACGTTCGAGCTGACGATTTTGTTATCCGCGTTGGGGTCGTTTTTCGGCATGTTGCTGATGAACGGCCTGCCGCGCCACTATCACCCGACCTTGCGCAGCGAACGCTTCCGCCGCGCCACCAACGACCGCTTCTTCATCAGCGTCGAAGCCGACGACCCGGTGTTCGACTGGCGACAAACCCGCGCGATGCTCGAAACCCTCGGCGCATCGGCGGTGGAGGAACTATGGGATTAAGAAGGGACAAAGGCACGAAGGGACGGAGGGACGAAGTGAAGAATACACTTCGCCTCCGTATTCCACTTCGTCCCTCCGTCCCTCCGTGCCTTCGTCCCTGAGTAACAAACATGAACGAACAACACGAAACAACTGAGCGTGAATCGCATCGTCGACCGACGCCCGTGCCGCGGCTGCTGGTGCATTTGTTGGTGATCGGCGTGGTGGCGACATGGGTGCCGTTCGCGTGGATCGCGCTGTCCCGCGCGTCGCTCAAACGCAACCCGCCGCCGCACCTGTTCCAGGACATGATGGTTCAGCCGAAGCTGACGGCGCAGGCGGCCAGTCCGTTGTTCGCCGATGGTCGGGCGATGCGGCCCCAACTGGCCGGCACCATCGCCCGCGGCGATCTGCGCGCCGACGACTTCCTCCACCGCGGCTACGCCACCGATGACAACGGACACGCCATCGAAGTGCCTGTTCCGGGGGCCGCCAACAACACCAAGGATCGCAAGTGGTTCAGCGGTTATCCGGCTCAGGTGAAGGTCACGCCGGAACTCGTGGCCCGCGGGCAGCAGCGGTTCAACATTTATTGCGCCCCGTGTCACGGTCAAAGCGGCGAAGGCAACGGCATCACCAACATCCGGGCGCAAAAACTGAACACCGAGGGCTGGGTGCAACCGTCCAACATCGTCGGCATCGACGCGCAGGGCCGCAGTGTTTACGGCGAAGAGCTCTACCCCGGCGGCAAACTGTTCAACACGATCACCCACGGCATTCGCACGATGCCCGGCTACGGCGCGCAGATTTCGCCGGCGGATCGCTGGGCGATCGTCGCATATGTGCGGGCGCTGCAACTGTCGCGGAACGGCCGCGTGGACCAACTGACCAACGATCAGCGTGAAAAACTGCGCTGATGACGGAGATTCGCAACGTGGTTTCGCAACCCAAAGCACAACTTGATCCGCCGGCGCAACGCATGATCGGCGCGCTCGGCGGTGTGATGTTCCGCCGGGGCGCGGCGATGTTCATTGTCGGCCTGGCGGCGATGCTGCTGGCCGGCGCGTTCGGCGGGGAGGACGCCGACCGGCGCGTGCTGTATGGCTACCTCATCAACTTCGCCTTCGTGCTGAGCATCGGTCTGGGCGCGTTGGTGTTCGTGATGATTCACCATGTCTGCCGCACCGGCGCGGTGGTGACGTATCGGCGGGTCGGCGAAATCATCGCGGCGACGATACCCGTCGTCGGTCTGGCGGCGCTGCCGGTGTTGTTGGGGCTGCATCGGATTTACGACTGGTCGCATGACCAGGCGTTGCAGCGTCCGATGGTGATCGGCTCGCTGCACACCGCGTGGTACGCCCCCGGAAGTTTTGTGATCCGGTACGTTGTTTATCTGGTGATCTGGTCGCTGATGGCGCGATGGTTTTTGCGAGTCAGCCGGCGGCAGGATGAAAGCGGTGATGAGGTGTTGACGCTTCGCATGGCGGCAAGGGCCGCGCCGGGCATTTTGTTGTTCGCGCTGACGGTGACGCTGTTCGCCATCGACTTCATCATGTCACTCGATCCGCACTGGTTCAGCACGATATTCGGGGTGTATTACTTCGCAGGCGGTTTTCTGGCGGCGCATTGTGTGATGACATTGTTCCTGTTGCGTGTGCAGCGTCAGGGGTTGCTGGTTCAGTGCGTGAACAGGAATCACTACCACGACCTGGGCAAGATGATGTTCGCCATGACCGTGTTCTGGGCGTACATCGGGTTCAGCCAGTACATGCTCATCTGGTACGCCAACGTCCCCGAAGAAACGCAATGGCTCACGCGCCACGGGATGAGCACGACCCCCGGCGAGGCGAACATTTACAGCGTGCTGGCGATCATCATGCTGCTGGGCCACTTCGTGATTCCGTTCCTCGGTTTCATGTCGCGGCACATCAAGCGGAATCCGAAGCGGCTGGGTTTCTGGGCGGTGTGGCTGCTGGTGTTCTGCTGGCTGGATTTGCTGTGGCTGATCCGCCCGGAACTCAAGGGGCATGACCATGCGACGTTGGCGATCAACGCGATCGACGTGATCGGTTGGGCGGGGGGGTTGTTGATGCTCGGCGGATTATTCAAGATGACGTTGTGGAAGGTCGCCGGCGGCGGATCGCTGGTGGCGGAAAAAGACCCGCGTTTGCCGCAGGCGCTGGCGTTTGAAAATATTTGAAGCGGGATGCGTTGTGCGGTTTGCGGGATGCGGTTTGCGGAAGAAAACGCATCCCGCACCGCAGGACGCATCCCGCACCCCGCAAGGCGCACACGATATGGAACAGACAAGTACGCACAAGTGGACGGACATGAACACGCCGATGATCGTGACCAGCGTGGTGGTCGGTTTGTTGCTGGTGCTGGGCATCGTGACGCCGGCGGTGTGGGCGTTGGTCTATCATGTGGAGGGCCGGTTCATCGCGGTTTCGGTGACGAACACGTCGAACGACGAACGTGTGAACCACGAAATCGAGGAGTTCACGAAGATCGAAGGCCCCGCGCGCTGGATCAACCAGGGCCGGGGCATCGTGAGCATTCCGATCGGCCAGGCGATGAAACTGTACGTCGAACAGGAGCAGGCACGAAGCCAATGAGAACCGCGGATCGCACAATTCGCCGGTGGGTTCCGCCGCTGATGCTGGTCATCGCGCTGGCGGCGGGCGTGGCGCGGGCGCAGGGGTATCTGCCGGCCGATGTGTTGCCTGAACAGTTCAGGGACGTGGGCATTGACGAGCGGCTGGACCAGCCCCTGCCGCTGGATGCGACGTTCACCGACAGCGAAGGCAAACAGGTCCGACTCGGCGACTACTTTCAGACGGGGAAACCCGCGTTGCTGGCGCTGGTGTATTACCGATGCCCGATGCTTTGCACGCTGGTGGTCAACGGCATGATGGACGCGGCGCGGCAGATCGACTGGACCCCCGGAAACGGTCCCGACAATCAGTATCAAATGCTCGTCATCAGTTTTGACGCAGCCGAGACGCCCGAACTGGCCGCGCGTAAAAAGCGGGTGTATGTCGATGCGTTCGGCCGGGTCGGGGCGGCGGGGGGGATGCACTTCCTGGTCGGCTCGAAGCAGAGCGTGGATCGGCTGACACAAGCCGTCGGCTTCAAGTACAAGTGGGACGAGAAGAACGGCCAGTTCGTTCACGCCGCGGCGATTTACGCCGTCACACCCGCCGGGCATCTGAGCAAATACCTGTTCGGCGTGCGGTACGATCCGACCACCGTGCGATTGGCGTTGGTCGAGGCGTCCAGCGGAAAAATCGGCACGATCTCCGACAAAATCTGGCTGATGTGCAGTCATTACAATCCGAAGGAAGGCACCTACGCCGCCAGCGCGGTGAAGATCATGAACCTCTCGGCTCCCGGCGCGGCGGCGGCGATCCTCGTCATACTCGGCCTGGTCATGCACAACAGACGCAAGAAAAGACTGCAAAACACCCATGAAACCCCGTGATATTTCTGATGTCGGATTTCTGATTTCTGATTTGAAGAACCATGTTTCGATGCCGCCCTTCAAATCAGAAATCAAAAATCAGAAATTTCCTCCAGCAACGGTAAACGCGCATGTTCCTGACACTCGCTGAACAACTCACCGGCTCCGCGCTCCTGCCTCCCTCGGCCTCGGCCAACGCGCCGACCCAGGACTGGCTGTTCTATTTCATCTGGTATCTGTCGGTCTTTTTCTTCGTCCTCATCGTCGCGCTGATGGTCTTCTTCGCCTTCAAGTATCGTCGCAAACATCCCGACCAGCAGCCCACCGGCATCGCCACCCACTCCACCGCCCTCGAACTGGCGTGGACCCTGCCCCCGCTGGCCATCGTCATGTTCTTCTTCTGGATCGGGCTGGCCGGTTTCATGGACATCGCCAATCCCTACGCCAACGCCACCGTCATCAACGTCCAGTCGCAAAAGTGGTCGTGGAGTTTCGCATATCCCCTGCCCAACGGCGGAACATTCACCGACGACCAACTCCACGTCCCGGTCAATCGCCCCGTCGAACTGGTCCTCAACTCCACCGATGTGATCCACTCGCTGTTCATCCCCGCGTTCCGTGTCAAGCGCGATGTCGTGCCCGGTCGCTACAACCACGTCTGGTTCAAGCCCACACAGCCCGGCGAATATCCGCTCTACTGTGCCGAATACTGCGGCACCGCCCACTCCCTGATGGTCACCCGCGTCGTCGTCCACGCGCCGGGCGAATACGAACAGTGGCTGGCCGGTGCGTCGCGCTCGGCGTTCGAGGAATTGCCCGACGATCTTTACCAGCAGTGGCGCGCCATCGCCGGCGAAGCCGATTTCGCCGCGTTCAAATCCAAGCTCGCCTCGATGAGCAAGGAACTGGCTGAAAAAGCCGAGAAACTCAAGCCCCCCTTCGTCATCGGCGAGGAAATCGCCAAAAAGAAAAACTGCTTCCAGTGCCACTCCATCGACGGCTCGCCCCTCAGCGCGCCGACCTGGAAGGGCCTGTGGATGCACCCGGTGCCGATGGAGACCGGCTCGCCCGTCACCGCCGATGAAAATTACATCCGTGAATCCATCCTCGACCCCGCCGCGAAAATCGTCAGCGGCTACAAACCCCAGATGCCCACCTTCCAGGGCCAGATCACCGACAAACAGATCGACGCCGTGATCGCGTATATCAAAACGCTGAAATGAAAAACGCTGTGCGGTATGCGGGATGCGTTTTGCACCCCACCCCCGCACCCTGCAAGCCGCACACCGCACCCCGCAAAGCGCAAAACCATGACCACCCCACTCCCCACTCCCGATCTGCTGACACGCAACCCGCTCCCGCCCGGCGAGCATCTGTCGGCTGACAACTACCTCAATCACTCCCGCGGCCTGTGGTCATGGCTTTCCACGCTCGACCACAAACGCATCGCCCTGATGTATATGGCCGGCATCCTCTTCTCCTTCTTCCTCGGCGGAATCTTCGCGCTCCTCATCCGCGCCGAACTGTTCTCCCCCGGCCAAAACATCCTCCCCCAACTGCCCGACAAAATCATCAGCGGCCAAATGACCTATCACCCCTGGCAGGACACCTACAACCAGGTCTTCACCCTCCACGGCGCGATCATGGTCTTCCTCTTCATCATCCCCTCCATCCCCTCCATCTTCGGCAATTTCGTCCTGCCCATCATGCTCGGCGCCAAAGACGTCGCCTTCCCCAAACTCAATCTCGCCAGCTTCTATCTCTGGGCCGCCGGAGCCGTCCTCTTCATTGGCGCGATCGCCGTCGGCGGTCTGGACACCGGCTGGACCTTCTACACCCCGTACTCCATCAAGGACTCCGACGCCGTGTTCGCCGGCGTACTCCCCGCCACCGCCGGCGCGTTCATCCTCGGCTTCTCCTCCATCCTCACCGGCATCAACTTCATCGCCTCCATCCATATGCTCCGTCCCGCCGGCATGACCTGGTTCAAAATGCCCCTCATGCTCTGGGCGCTCTACGCCACCGCCGTCATCCAAATCCTCGCCACCCCCGTCCTCGCCATCACGCTCCTCCTGCTCATCGCCGAACGCGCCGCGGGCATCGGCATCTTCGATCCCACCAAGGGCGGCGATCCCGTCCTCTATCAGCACTTCTTCTGGTTCTACTCCCATCCCGCAGTTTACATCATGATCCTCCCCGCCATGGGCGTCGTCAGCGAAATCATCTCCGTCTTCAGCCGCAAGCATATCTTCGGCTACGCCTTCATCGCCATGAGCTCCCTCGCCATCGCCCTGCTCGGCTTCCTCGTCTGGGGGCACCATATGTTCGTCTCCGGCCAGTCCAATGTCGCCAGCGCCATCTTCAGCTTCTTCACTTTCTTCGTGGCGATACCGTCAGCCGTCAAGGTCTTCAACTGGCTGGCCACCATGTTCCGCGGCTCCATCTGGCTTAAGTCGCCCATGCTCTACGCCATGAGTTTCATCTGGGTCTTCACCATCGGCGGCCTCACCGGCCTGTTCCTCGGCGCGCTGGCCACCGACGTCCATCTCACCGATACCTACTTCATCGTCGCCCACTTCCATTACGTCATGGTCGGCGGAACCGTCTTCGCCTTCCTCGCCGCCGTCCATTACTGGTGGCCCAAAATGTTCGGCAAAATGTATTGCGAAACCGGCGGTATCCTCGCCTGGTTCTTCGTCTTCTTCGGCTTCAACCTCACCTTCTTCCCCCAATTCATCATGGGCAGCCACGGCATGCCCCGCCGCTACGCCGATTGGTCCATCGACGCCTGGAAAGCCCGCTTCCCCGACGCCGATCTCTCCTTCATCTCCCATAACATTCACCTCTTCTCCCTCTGCCACAAACTTTCCACCATCGGCGCGTTCCTGCAACTCGTCGGCTTCCTCATCCTCGCCGGTGTGTTGATTCATTCGTTGGTCAAGGGCCGGCTCGCTCCGCGAAATCCCTGGGGCGCCAACTCCCTCGAATGGCACACCTCCAGCCCACCGCCCCTCGAAAATTTCAAACACGCCCCCCTCGCCAACGATCCCTACGACTTCCAAAGCTGGCACTGGAACGACGACCTCCACGGCTTCACCCAACACGAAACCCCCGAACCCGGCGGGGCCAATTAATTGGCCCCGCCGCGCCGCCCCTGGTCCCTAGCCCCTGGCTCCCCCCATGACCCAAGCCCAACCCATCACCCCCGACACCCCCCACGACCACGACCCCCATGTCGCGCACCATTTCCATTCCGCCGAACAGCAGATCGCCAACGGCAAACTCGGCATGTGGATTTTCCTCGCCACCGAAGTCCTCATGTTCGGCGGACTGTTCTGCGGCTACGCCGTCTGGCGCCGAAACGTCCCCGACAGCTTCGCGTACGGACACCTCCTCCTCAACACCCTCTGGGGCGCGATCAATACCCTCGTCCTCATCTCCTCCAGCTTCACCATGGCCTGGGCCGTCCGCGCCGCACAACTCGGCCAACGCAAACTCACCAGCATCCTCCTGGTCCTCACCCTCTGCGGCGCAGCCGGTTTCATGGCCGTCAAGTACCACGAATACCATCACAAATTCGAGATCGGCACCGGCCCCGGCAGATTCTTCAACATCGACAAAATCAAAGAACACTTCCACAGCGAGCCGCCGCGTGTCGCGGCGTCCCCCGAACACGCTCCCGCCCCCGTCACCAATACTTCCGGGGGCAACGCCACCTCCCTCCCCGCTCCCGCCCCAACCCCCGACTCCGGCCTGGCGGTGAACCAAACCCCCGTCCACACCCAACATCTCACCGAAGCACATCTCACCGCCGAGATGGTCATCAAAAGCCGAAACTTCATCGACATCTATTTCCTCATGACCGGACTCCACGGCCTCCACGTCCTCGTCGGCATGATCCTCATCGCCTGGCTCCTGGTCCGAAACCTGCGCGGACACTTCTCCCCCCGATACAACGCCCCCGTCGATCTCGTCGGCCTCTACTGGCACCTGGTCGATCTCATCTGGATTTTCCTCTTCCCTCTCCTCTATCTCATCCAGTGAACAGCGGAACAGCATGAAAACAAAACAGCGGAACATCAGAGCGCCAAGCCCCGCCATGCCCGTCTTCGGGCTTGGCGGGGATTATCCGAATGTTCTGCTTTTCTGCTGTTCTGATGTTTCGCTTTCCTGACACATAGGAACTCCCATGACTCACGACCACCCCCATACCGCCGCCCCTCACAACTTCCGGGGGCACGTCCTGCCCATGAAGGTGCTCATCGCCACCTTCCTCGCCCTCCTGGTCCTCACCTGGGCCACCGTCGCCGTCCGGTATATCGACCTCGGCGATGCCAACCTCATCCTCGCGCTCGCCATCGCCGTCCTCAAGGCCTCACTCGTCGCCCTCTTCTTCATGCACCTCCGCTACGAGTCCCTCTTCAACGGCCTGATCCTCTGCATGGCCCTCCTCTTCGTCGCGCTCTTCATCGTCATCGCTCTCCTCGATACCACCCAATACCAACCTCAACGCCTACAATATCAACAGACCCCCACCCCCGGAACCGGCGCCCCCGGCGGGGGCAATTAATTGCCCCCGCCCGTCCGCGCCGTTTAGCGGGCGGCACGAAGTGCCCCTCTTTTAACCCGGTCCCATCCCATGTCCACCGCCCCACATATCCCCCTCCCTCCTCTGCCCTCCCCCAAACGCATGGGCACATTCGGCATGGTCCTCTTCCTCGCCTCCCTCGCCATGCTCTTCCTCTCCTCCATGCTCGCCTACGCCCTCACACGCATCGAACTCTACCATCCCACCCCCACCCGCTCCCAATTCCTACCCTTCGGCGATATCCACCTGCCTCCCGTCCTCTGGCTTAGCACGTTCCTTATCGTCGTCTCTTCCGCCACCATCCATTACGCAGGCCTCTCCATCGCACTCGAACGCCAACGCGCTTTCCGCAACGCCATGCTCGCCACGTTCTGCCTCGCCCTCGCCTTCCTCTTCGTTCAAACCCCCGCCCTCGTCTCCCTCATCCGTCAACAACATACCCTCGTCCAGACCGACATCCGCTTCTACTTCATCATCTTCATCCTCATCGTCCTCCACGCCCTGCATGTGATCGGCGGAATCATCCCCCTTTCCGTTGTCACCGTCCGCGGCTTCCGGGGGCGATACGACCACGAATCACACCACGCCATCACCTATCTCGCCCTCTACTGGCACTTCCTCGACATCATCTGGCTCCTCATGTTCTCCATGCTCCAACTCCTCCAGTGACCGTTTAGCGGCCGTGCAGGAATAACTGATAAGATTGCGAAGCAGATGCGGCCGCGTGGTTGGACAGAGCAGCAGATCACGGAGGATATGAAGTCTGGGCAGCAGATTCCTGCTATCAACAAGGC
>JBAYVY010000101.1:0-10499 GCA_041674345.1 Phycisphaeraceae bacterium
CGCTTGGTCCGACGACGTCAATGCCCGGCAGAAGGGTGTGGATTGGCACATGAAGATCGCGGATGCCCGGACGAAGCTGACCAGCGTTTATCCTAAAATCAAGGAATGACGGAGCACTAGGGATGGTGTCTTTCGATCAGAATTGGACTGGCTGCGATTATCTGAATCCGGCTTCGCCGAACCCTGAATCATTTTTCGCCGTAACGCTCCCGGAGGCCTCATAATGCCGCTTCGCGCGTTCATTCAACTCATGCTCGCCATGCCGCTGACGTATCTGCACTTGTCCCTGTCTTGTGGAACACACTACCTGAACTGGCGTCCGCTGACATTCTTTTTCGAGCATCGTTGGTCTGTTATCCCACCGATCCATCTGCCGTCGGGTCTGATACTGTGGCTGGCGTTCCTCTTTGATTCCCCCGCTCCGACCATCCAACCCTTTCAGGGCATCGCCACGCTCTTCGCCATGATCGTCGCCCTTCTCGGCTCCATCTACGCCGGCTTCATCGCCGGATGGTTCATCACCGCCTTCCCCTGGCGCGATCGCCCCTGGTCCTGGCAAATCCACCGTCACCCCCGCAATCTCCTGCTCCTCCTCGTCGCATGGCTCTGGCTCCCCATCCCCTGCGTCCTCAACTTCTGGGTCTATCTGTACAATTAGGTCAAAAAGGTGGGTCAAAAAGGGGGTCAAAAAGGGGGTCAAAAAGGTGTCAGGGTCAAAAAGGTGTCAGGAACCTTAATTTGACGGGATAGGGCGGCTCAAGTATCATGAAGGCATGGGACGAGCCAAACGAATCGATGCGGGCGGATATGTCTATCACGTCATCAACCGGGCCAACGGGCGGATGACGATGTTTGAAGATGATGCGGATTACGCGGCTTTCGAGCGGATCGTGTGGCAGGCGCAGCAGCGGACGGGGATGCGGATATTGAATTGGTGTCTGATGCCCAATCACTGGCATCTGGTGGTTTGGCCGAAGGATGACGGGCAGTTGTCGCGGTTCGTGGGCTGGCTGACGTTGACGCACACGCAACGCTGGCACGCGCATCGGCATACCACGGGCGAGGGGCATCTGTATCAGGGGCGGTACAAATCGTTCATCGTGCAGACGGACAGTTATCTGTGGGCGGTTTGCCGATATGTGGAACGCAATGCGTTGCGGGCAAAAATGGTCAAGCGAGCGGAGGATTGGCGATGGGGCAGTTTGTGGCGATGGGTGAATCGACGGAAAGCGAGGGAGGAAGTGCCGGAGTTAAGCGATGGGCCGTTGGAGCGACCGCGGAATTGGGTGGAACGGGTGAATCGGGCGGAAAGCGAGGCGGAGTTGGAGGCGTTGCGTGCGAGCGTGAATCGAGGCCGACCGTATGGGGCGGAAGACTGGGTGAAACGGACGGTGACTAAACTGGACCTTCAAACCACATTGAGACCGCGCGGCAGGCCGAAAATCGCAAAAACTAAAACCAACATTAAAGGTTCCTGACACCTTTTTCGACCCAAATACAGACACACTTTGTATCGACCGCCCGTCGCTTCGGCGATACCGCGGGCTATCGCCATCACCGGCGTTTCCGAGCCGTCAAAGTCGTCTTTCACCTTGAGCCAGACCGAGCAGTTGATGCGTTGCTCTTTGCGAACCCGACCGTCTCGCACGTAAGGCACCATCGCCATGATCCGCGCCCGGCTCCAATCCGCCAGGTCCGTCGCTGAAATCAGAAAGAATCCCTGATCGACGCCCGGCCCCATCGCGTTCAGCAATCCCACCCACGGATACACCGACTGACTCATCATCGGTTCACCGTCCGCCGTTTGACAAAACCGCTCGATTTCCGCCGCCGATGCCGTGTTGTCGCTCCCGGTCGGCATCACGGACAATCGGTGCGATTGATCGCGATAAACCACCGTGACGGTCATGTCCTGCCCCGGCTGCAACGCGCCGACGACCGCGGCCAGTTGCTTCAACACCTCATACAAATCACGCCGAATGTCGGCATCAAGTGCGATCACCGCCGCGAAATGTTTGTCCCGCGTCAGCGTGAACGGGTTGTCCGCATCCGCCGAAACATCGGGCATCGGAGAAAACAACCACGGATGCGAAACACGCGGTTCCCCGGTATTGGACGCAATGAGATCGACGAAGTTCGTGATGTTCAGGCGGGCGAATTCTTGCGAGGTCATCAGGCCGACTTCGCCGGTGGAATAAGCGGCGGCGTGGGTCATCGGAGCGCGGCCCCACCAGCGGCGCGGCACGTTGTCGAAGGCATGGTCGCACACCAGGATGATCCGTTTCGCGGCGGCGGGGTTGATGCGAACATCGCCACGTGCGGCCAGTAAGCGGGCGGCACGCAAGTCTTCCGTGCCGGGCAGATGCGACAAGTCATGCAGGGTTTCCGCATCGGCGCGGTCGAGGCGGAACGCTTCGCCGGGATGGTCGGCGGACCAAGTTTGTAAAAAGAGGATGTAGGCGCGGCAGGCGGCGAGCGCGGCGGAATTACCGCCGCAGTTGGTTCGATTCAACGATGGCAAGACGAGCGCCGCAGCCACCAGAACAATGGCTGTCGAGACGACAATAGATACTACGTTTCGGCGTTTCACGGCTGTTGCCTCCGGTCATGGCGCGGGCGTGCGGGTGATTCGTGTGATTATTGTAAAGCGCACATCGGGCCGGGCAAGAGTGCATCGCGATGAAAAATCCCGACCAGGGCCGGGGGCGCGATGGTCGGGATTGTGTATGTTTCAACTTTCGCGGGGGCTGACGCCCGCCGCTAAACCGGCGGGGGTATGTTCACACGGTGGCGACGACGGGGTGGGGTTTGTGGGGGCGGGCGACGACGCCGGTTTTGTCCCAGAGGATCAGGCCGGGTTCAAAGGGGGTGGCGAGGTCGGGGTGGCCGGGGATGACTCGGACGGCGAAGCCGCGCTGGCCGGAGTTGGGGACGGAGATTTTTCCGGTGAAGCTGTGTTTGCCGTCGCCGAGATCCTGGCCGTGGGTCATGTCGATGGCGTGACCGGCGCTGATGCGGTTGTCGCCGTCGAGGGTTCCGAAGTAAACCTGGACGCGGACCTGATCGGGCTGGATGCCCGCGAGTTGGACGGTGGCGGTGATGTCGAGGGGCTGGCCGACACCGAGCGCCGTGGTGGTATCGGCGTCGATGGCTTCGATGCGCATCTGGTTCCAGTGCTGGCGGATGTCGTTTTTGTATTTGTTGAGTTTCACCGCGCCGGCGAGTTTGTCCCTGGTCAGTTGCATATGGCGTTTGTGTGCGGGCAGGTAGTACTTTTCGGCATATTCCTGCACCATGCGGTTGGTGTTGAAGACGGGGGCGAGGGATCGGAGGCAGTTTTTCATCCAGCGGACCCATTCGCGGGGCAGGCCGTCGTCGCGGTCGTAGAACATGGGGACGACCTGCTTTTCGAGCAGATCGTAGAGTGCCTGGCTTTCGACCTGATCCTGGTAGTCGTAGTTGGCATAGACTTCGCCGGAGCCGATGGCCCAGCCCAGGTCGCGCGTGTAGGCCTCGTCCCACCAGCCGTCGAGGATGGAGAGATTGAGGACACCGTTGAGCGCGGCTTTCATGCCGGAGGTGCCGGACGCTTCCATGCCGCGGCGGGGTGTGTTGAGCCAGACATCGACGCCCTGGACGAGATAGCGTGCGACGTGGATGTCGTAATTTTCGACGAAGACGATGCGGCGGACGGTGCCGTTTTCACGTGCGAAGTGGACGATTTGGCGGATGAGTTCCTTGCCCTGGGTATCGGCGGGGTGTGCCTTGCCGGCGATGACGAGTTGGACGGGGCGGTCCTTGTTGCCGAGTATTTTCATCAGACGGGCGGGATCGCGGAAGAGCATGTTGGCGCGTTTGTAGGTGGCGAAGCGTCGGGCGAAGCCGATGGTGAGGGTGTTGTGATCGAGGACATCGCGAGCGGCTTCGATTTCGGTGGAGCTGGCGCCGCGTTTTTCGAGTTGGGCTTTGGTTCGGCGGCGGACCCAGGTGACGAGCAGTTGGCGCCGGTCCTGTCGGACGCGCCACAGTTCCTCGTCGGGGATTTTGTCCACGTCTTCCCAAACGCTCTGATCTTCGCTGTTGGTTTGCCAGCGATAGGAGAGGTAGCGGTCGAAGACGCGGGTGATGTCGGGGGACATCCAGGAGCGTGCGTGGGTGCCGTTGGTGACGTGGCCGATGGGGACTTCCTTGGGGGGCAGTTCGGGCCAGATGTTGCACCACATATCGCGGCTGACGATGCCGTGGAGTTTGGACACGCCGTTGGCCGCGTCACTGGTGCGCAGGGCGAGGACGGCCATGCTGAACGATTCATTGCGGTTGAAGACGTTTTCGCGTCCGAGGGCGAGGAGACCTTCGAGATCGAGGCGCAGGCCCGGGAGGAAGTCTTTGAAGTAGCGTTGGATCATGTCGCCTGGGAAGCGGTCGATGCCGGCGGGGACGGGGGTGTGGGTGGTGAAGACGTTGCCGGATGCGCCGGCCCAGCGGGCTTCATCGAAGGAGACGTTGAACTGTTCGATGAGGACGCGGATGCGTTCGAGGGCGAGGAAGGCGGCGTGTCCTTCGTTCATATGATAGACGCTGGGGGTGATGTTCATGGCGCGGAGGGCGCGGGTTCCGCCGATGCCCAGGACGATTTCCTGGCGGATGCGCATTTCCATATCCCCGCCGTAGAGCTGGCTGGTGATGGAACGGTCGCCGGGGTCGTTGTTGGGCTGGTTGGTGTCGAGGAGAAAGAGGCGGATGCGACCGATCGTGACCTGCCAGACGGCGATGTTGAGTTTGCGTCCGGGCAGATCGACGGTGACGGTGAGTTGCGAACCATCGGCGGCGGTGACGGGCTTGATGGGGAGATTGGCGAAGTCGAGTTCGGGGTAGAACTCCTGCTGCCAGCCGTCGGCGTTGAGGTATTGCTGGAAGTAACCGTTGCGGTAGAGCAGGCCGACACCGACCAGGGGCAGGCCCAGTTCGCTGGCGGATTTGAGGTGATCGCCGGCGAGGATGCCCAGGCCGCCGGAATAGACCTGGAGGCATTCGGTCAGGCCGAACTCAGCGGAGAAATAGGCGATGCAGCAATCGCTGTCCGCCGGGCACTTGCGTTGATACCAGGTGTTGGCGGACAGGTGAAGCTGGAGGCGTTCGTAAACGCGTTGAAGGTGCGCGATGAAGGCGTCGTCGCGCGCCAGTTCATCAAGGCGTTGCTGTTCGACGGAGCCGAGCATTTTGATGGGGTTGTGATGCGAAGCGGACCAGAGATCGCGGTCCACGCGGACGAACAGGTCGATGGCTTCGGGGTTCCAGCTCCACCAGATGTTGTGCGCGATTTCCAAAAGCGGCTTGAGTGCGTCGGGCAGAGAGGGAACGACTTTGAACGCATGAATGCGTGCCTGCTGGGAACTAAGCATGTTCGGTCATCCTGGATCAAAAAGAGCGGGTCTCTCGCGGCGGGAATGCCGCACGTCTGCATGTTCATCGACCACCAAGGCGGGGAACCTTTGGCATGGCGCAATAATTCTACGCAAATACCATACCAACCGCCGCCGCCGGCAGGGGCAGCGAGTAGCGGGTTATCCAAAACTCACGTGATCCCATAAAAAACCGGCGACAGGGATGTCGCCGGTGGGAGGGCCATTTACATCCATGCCGGTTATTCTTCCGACTTCTTGGTCTTCTTCTTCGTGGCGGCTTCCGGGGCCGCTTCCGGGGGGACATCGACTTCGGTGATCTTCGCTTTTTCGATCAGCTTGTCGATGGTCTTCTGTTCACGAATCTGAATGAACAGGTTGTCCAGCCGGCCGGAACGCGCCATTTCCTGACGCATTTTTTCGGGGCGCTGGCCCTGTTGAGCCGCCATCTGCGCGATGCGGCCGTTGATCTCGCCCTCGCCGACTTCCACTTCGTACTTCTCAGCCACCTTGTCAAAAATAAAGAACTGCTTCAGTTCCTTGCGGGCTTCTTCCTCGCTGCTGGCGCGCAATTCCGCCAGGTTCTGTTCGATGTCCTGCTGGCTGGCGCCGCGATACATCAGGTCCATCGCGCGGCGCTGCATCACGCGCCCCGCCTGCCGGCTGGACAGGCCCTGCGGCAACTCGAAACTCACTTTGCCCAGCAGGATATCCGCCACCTGTTGACGCATCTGCGACCGCTGTTCGACTTCCGCGCGCTGTTGCAAACCGCTCTTGATCTGTTCACGCAGTTTGTCTTCGCTTTCCATGCCGAAGCTCTTGAGCAGTTCATCCATCGGCACCGGCTGAAGGCGCTCGATCTTGTTGATCTGAATGTCGATGGTCAGCGCCGCGTCGCGCAGCTTTTCGTTTTCATGCTGCTGGGGGCCGGTCGCTTCGAGGGTGACGGTTTCACCGATCTTCTTGCCTTCGAGTTTGTGGCCGAGGTCTTCGATCAGAATGCCCGCCACCACGCCCTTGAACTTGCGGCTCTCACCGGCGACGAACACCGTCGCGACCGGCTGATCGTCCACGACTTCGCCTTCCTGGTTTTTCACCTTCACCGCGGCGGTCAGGTAATCGCCCAGTTCCGCGGCATCCTCCACCGCCTTGAACGTGCCGTACATCTCCTGATACCGCGACACCTCCGCATCGACCTGCGCATCGGTGACGCTGCTCTTCACCTTGTTGATCTCCAGCCCTTCCAGTTCGGGCAACTCAAACTCGGGCGCGACCTCGACCTCGACCTCGAAAGTCAGCGGGCCGGCGGTCGGCAGTTCGATCTTGTCAGCGTCCTTGATGTCCGGCTCGCCGAGTACGCGCAGTTTCTTTTCCTCGATCACTTCCTGATAAGCGCCGCCCAGGAGCTGCGCCTTGGCTTCGCTGCGCACGTCCTTGCCGAAGCGTTTTTCGATCAGGCGCATCGGCGCGCGACCGCGACGGAAACCGGGCAGCACCGCTTCGGCCTGAAGGTCTTTCATGTTGGAGCCGAGCTTTTCCGCGATGCGTTCGGGGGCGATCTGGATGGTGATCTTCTTCCTCGCCGGCCCGGAATCGGCGATGGTCACATTGGATGCGAGTTTCGGGGTTTCGGGGGCGGGGGAATCGCTGATTGCTGATTGCCGATTGCTGTTGGCTGTTGGCTCATCGCTTCCGGTGTTTTCGAGTTTGGTTTCGTCGGTCATGGTGCGATCCTTCCGGGGTTTGGGGTTTGGGGGGCAAATGATAAGGCCACGTGCGAATGGCGTCGGGGAAGGCATTGCGCGTGGCCTTGGTGAAACTTTGTTGGGGTCGCCGACCGACGCCTGATGCCGCTTGCAGCGACACCGATACCTCAGCGACCATTATGTGCGAACGCTTGGATATTACCACAGCCACGCCGCCAAGCCAAGCCGGTCCGTTTTTTGCACCTGCAATCATCGGAAAAATCAAAGACATAATCCCGAAATCGGTGTTTTTTCTTGGTTTCGGCGGCGGCGGACGATAAAATAACCAGCACAAGTCAGATGTCGATTGCGATCAGACAATCCCAGCCACCGCTTGTTTATTCCGCGACGCCCGTTGTAAAGCATCGAGGAATATAAGGTATTTCCAATCTTGTGAGTACGACAGGCGACAACCTGTTTCGGCATCCGATCATGACAAAAACCCTCCCCTCCAAGCCGCGAAAGGAAGCGTGAACCGAGGATTCCGGCGTCCCCAACGCCAATCCTTCCATATCACCCCACCCCACAGAAAGGCAGCATATGATCTCCGAAGTCCTGCAAGACTTGGTGGACCATCACTTGACGACTGTACGCGAACTGGCCGAGATCACCGGACGCGGCGAATCAACGGTGTACCGTTGGCTTAGCCGCGAATCGCAGCCCAACTTTGAAGACATGCGAACCCTCGCGCGAAAGTTGAGCAACGACAACGCCCGACGCCGATTGATTGATTTGTTCACCAGCGGCCTGCCCGTCGTCGTCGAGTGGATGAACAACGCCGACCCGCCCCACCCGGCCAACTCCGAAGAATCGGTCGAAGTGGCGATGGATCAATCGCTCGCCGCGCTCGACAACCTCAGTGCGGTCCTCGTCCAGCAACGCAAGATGATCCAGCAGGGTGTCACCCGGGAAACCGCCGGCACCACCCTCCCGCTCATCAACGACACCATCCGTCACCTGACCGCCAGCCGAAACATCCTCATGGAGCAATTGCCCTCGGCCCTCAAAGCCCGGCCTCACAATATGACCCGGACGTAACACCGACCGACCGCCGTTTCTCAGGAAGATCGCAGTCCCGGCCCTTCCTGAGACACGCCGAACGAGGAAGTAGTGAGTAGCGAGTAGCGAGTAGTGAAGATTCGTTACTCACTACTCGTTACTCGCTACTCACTACTTTTACTAACATACCGCCATGATCCAATTCATCCTCCGAGGCCTGTTCCTCCTGATGGCCGCCGTCGTCGCGGCGCTCTATGCCGTCACCACTTTCGGCAAGCCGGGCGACGAACTGAAAATCCTCGCCACCATGGCCGTCCCCCTGTTCGTCGCCGGAACGCTGATCCTCATCGACGTGTTGACACCCCGTAAAAAACTCTCCGCCGTCAGCGGCGTATTCCTCGGCCTCATCGTCGGGATGCTCGCCGCCTACGCCATGAGTTTCCTCGTCACCTACGTCGGCATCCTCTTCCCCGCCGTCCCCTCCGAACTGCTCCAGGGCATCCAGGTCTTCCTCGGCGTCATCTGCGTCTTCGGGGCCGTCTCCCTCATCCTCCAGACCAAAGACGACTTCCGCTTCATCATCCCCTACGTCGAATTCACCAAGCAAATCCGCGGCCCACGCCCCATGATCCTCGACACCAGCGCCGTCATCGACGGACGAATCCTCGACATCGCCCAAACCCAAATCCTCACCGGCCTGCTCATCGTCCCCCGTTTCGTCCTCAACGAACTTCAGACCATCTCCGACTCCGCCGACAAACTCAAACGCGCCCGCGGTCGCCGGGGCCTGGACATCCTCACCAAACTTCAGAACCATCCCCTCATCGACGTCTCCATCGAAGACGCACAGGTCGATGGCGCCACCGTCGATCAAATGCTCATCACCCTTTCCGATGATCTGCACGCCCGCCTGCTCACCACCGATTTCAACCTCGCCAAGATCGCCGAGGTGCGAGGCGTGGATGTCATCAACATCAACAAACTCGCCGAGGCGCTCCGCCCCGTCCTCCTGCCCGGCGAGGAATTGAACGTCCAACTCATCAAGCCCGGCGAATCCCCCACCCAGGGCGTCGGCTATCTCGAAGACGGCACCATGATCGTCGTCGAACACGGACGACCGCACCTCGGCTCGGTCGTCCCCATCACCGTCACCAGCGTCTTGCAAACCTCCGCCGGGCGAATGATCTTCGGACGACTCAAAAACTGAACGCCCCCGAAGCCCCGGTATGGCCCGTCTTCGGGCCTTACCGGGGATCATCGCCGGGTTATTCAAAAGTTCCAATCCCACGTCTCGATATGAGTCGAGCTTGCCTCAACGCCTTGCCCGTCGCCTTGCCGGTTTCACAAACGCATTAACGCCCCTTGCTCCCCCGACGCGACGGTCGTACCCTGTCATCAAGCACACACCGGAGTCATGCCATGAAACGCTGGATTCTCCTCATCGCCGCCTGCTGCATAGCCGCTTGCGGCTTAGCGATCCCCCTCTTCGCCGAAGACGCCGCCACTCCCCCCGATTCAACTTCCGGGGGCAAGCCGGGGCAGAGCGAGTCTTCCATTCCGGGGGCGAGCGCCGCCCCGGGTTCCGCAACAACTCCCGCCCCCGCCGATCCTTCCGGAGGCACCGCTGATACTTCCGGGGGCGGGGGCCAGCCCACTGCCGAGCAGGTACTCAACGAACTGTTGCGCAAGCGTGCCGAGAATCCGCTGATCGAACCGGCCCGCCCCGCCGAGGACACCGATGCGCGTCAGTCCAACGCCAACGCCGCCTCGCTCGGCACCGCCCCCAATCTCGCGCCGGGCAAACTCAAACGCGAGGGTTCCTTCATTCTCGCCCGGCGCGGTCGCATGGTCCGCGCCCCCGGCGGCGCCACGCCCTGGATGTTCACCTTTGACGCCGACGCCGACGGCCTCCAGGATCCCCCCATGTTTCTCATGCCCTGCCAACTCCTCGAAGACATGGAGCAGGTCGTCGAAGACCACGCCGACCGCACCAGCTTCCTCATCTCCGGCCAGGTCTTCGTCTATCACGGGGCCAACTATCTCATGCCCACCCTTATGAAAATCGCCCCCGACCGCGGCAACCTCCAACCCTGATCCCCCGCCCCCGGAACCACCCCCGAAAATTGGAACCCGGAACCCGCCCCCGAAAGTTTCATCGCACGCCCTGACTGGCTGGTTCCTCCGGCATTGCTTCCTTTTGCCTCCGGTGATTGCTATTCATTCAGCAAATCATCGCGAAAATGTTGTAGGAACTCAGATAGAAATGTCCCCATCGGACTCAGGTAGAAGTGTCCCCATATGGAGACACTTCGAATGAATCTCAAGGAACGGGACCGGCTGGGGATGCTCAGCC
>JBAYVY010000102.1:0-10446 GCA_041674345.1 Phycisphaeraceae bacterium
GGGGGGGGGGGCCCCCTGGGGGGGGGGGGGCCCTTCCGGGGGGGGGGGCCCTTCCGGGGGGGGGGGGCGTGTTGCAGGGCTTGACGGCGTTGGCGCATGCGATCGGCGACCCGGTCGCTGTCGGACGGCTGATCGCCCCGCGTGGAAGCGGCGGGCTGATCGGGCGCTGGAGCCGGGGGGGCTTGGGGAGCCGGGGGGTTGGTTGCATCGTCGGCGCGGAGGGGTGTGCTGATGCAGAGGCATCCGAGCAGGGCGAGTGTGGCGAGCGTGAGCGGTTTGATGTGGATCATGGGCATTGGGGCGGCGACAGGCCGCGGCTGGTTAGAAGGAACCGTTTTCAAACAGGTAAAGGTCATATGCCAGCGTATTGGTGTCGGTCGAACCGGTACCGACCGTCGAGGTGACGGCCAGACGATGCGAGATGGCGTCCAATTGTTCCGCGACGCCGGCGATGCGGGTGTCCAGATGGGATTGCGGATCGACGATGAACTTGTCGGCCCGCGCCAGTTCGATCTCGCTGATGCGGGTCGGCACCAGATGGGGCCTGGCCCACAGCGCGGCATAGAAGAACACCAATCCGATCGCCGCCGCGTAACGCCAGCCGGTCCATTGCGTCCATCCAATCCGACCGATCACCCCGCCGCTCTGGTCGCGCAGCGCATGCACGGTCGCCGCGAAAATCCGATCCGTCAGATCGACCGGCGGCTCGGTCGGCAGCGCACGCCGCAATCGCTCATCCAGCAGTTTTTCGTCGGCATCCAACGGCAAGTTGTCATTCATCGGTTTCATTGCAATCCTCGATTCCGCCTCATCTTCACTTCGTCCCTTAATCCCTTGATCCCTTGATCCCTTTCGCCAGCGGGGGTCATCAACGTTCGCAATTTTTTAATCGCCCGGTGGCCTCGTGCCAGCACGGTGCCCAGCGGGCTGTCGAGCATCCGGGCGATCTGTTGAAAACTTAAATCGGCGGTGTAACGCAAGTGGAGCAACTCCTGATCCGCCGGCGGCAACTGCGCGATCGCCCGATGCAACGCCGCCGCGTCCTCCGCCGCCTCCATCCCTCCCCCGGAAGCGGCCCCGCCCCCGCCCCCGGAATGTGTCCCGGCCCCGTACCCGGAAGTTTCTTTCGCATGGTAGCCGAGCGTTTCCGGCGGTGTCGATGCGAAGTCCACGTTCACGGCGTGGCGTTTGCGTCTTCGCATTTCATCCCGCAGCCGGTTCATGGCGATTCGGAAGAGCCACGCCTCGAACCGGCCGCAGTCGGCATACTGCCCCAGTTTGCCGACGACCTTGACGAACGTGGCCTGTGTGATTTCCTCGGCCAGTTCACGGTCGCCACACTGGCGCACCAGCAACCCATAGATGCGACCGGCGTAGCGCTCGACCAGCCGCCGCCACGCCGTTTCATCACCGCCGGCCGCGGCCGTCAAAATGGCATCCAGGTCGCCGTCCATGTTGTAACAGTGTAACGCCGTCGCAGCCGGGATATTGCGGGAAATCACAATTTCCGCGGCGGTCGGATATTCGGACTTTCGATCAACCCCGTCGTCCTTTCGGCCGATATATCTTCCATGAATCCGTGAGGGATGTCGGTTTTTCCCCCATTGGCTCATCGGCTCATTTATCGGGCTTTTTTGTTGCTTTGCCCGGTTCGTGTGTCATAATGATGTATGTGGGTCCGGATGTGAAAGCAGCCGGGCCAGATGGGATGAACGAGGGCGCCCGCTTCTTGTGAGAGAGAGGCCACCCGCCCAATAACTGTTTTACCGATGCGGCAATCGCCCTGTTGTCATGCGCGATGTGCAATCGGTGGGAAGAACGAGGTGGAGTGGACATGCGCGCGATCATCGCCACCGTCGGCACCGATTCGGACACCGGCGATTACGTCCTCCGCTTCAACCTCTCCTTCAACGCCGGCCCGGGCCAGTCCGTCAACGCCACCCTTCGCTACTCCGTCGCCGTCGCCCCGCAGTTCCCCGACTGGTACATCGAAGACGTCGGCTTCCAGATCAGCGGCGTCTCCGCCATCGACACCGGCGTCGTCAACATCGGCGAACAAATCACCAGCGTCCCGCCGCCCACCACCAATCCCAACAACATCCTCGGACAACTCAACGGCGGATATTTCAACAGCGGCCTGCTCTCCCTTCTGGTCGATCACGCCGTCTTCACCCCCGTCAAGCAAATCTGGATCACCAAAGATGTCTCCATCTCCGGCGGAACCGCCGGGCTGGCGCACCTCAGCGAAGTCTATCAAACCTTCAGCCAAGTCCCCGAACCGGCCTCCCTCGCCCTGTTCGCCCTGACCGGCCTGACGCTCCTCCGTCGCCGTCGCGCCGGGCCTGATCCCGATTGAACTCTCCGTGCCCCCAGCACGAAGCCAAGCCGGGTCGCTCCACAGCGATCCGGTTTTTTTGTACCGGGGGCATGACGCGCCACGCGGGGTTTGAATTCATTCATGCCCCCTGTTTTTCCCTGAAGACCCACACGAAGGACACGAAGAAGCACGAAGTTGATAAGATCGTATTTAAGTTAAATACGATCCTTTGTGTTCCTTCGTGTTTCTTCGTGTGAAATCGTCGGGTGGGCGACTCCCGTTCAGGCAGGCGCGCCAGTTGTCATGCGCCCGTTCTTTCCACATTCCGTTCTTTCCACATTCCGTTCTTTCCACATTCCGTTCTTTTCACTTGCTTTTCGCCCCGTCCGCGGTGTATAGTTCTCCGCTTATGCAACGTCACGAGCTACATCTCTCCCTCGCTCTAACCGCCGGCCTCATCGCCGCCGCGGTTGTCGTTGCGCCGGTCGCCGTTAGCTGAGCGGATGACCCGCCCCCCGGCCCCCGGAAGTTTTTTCCCCTACAATCCACCGTGTTTACGCAATCGTATTTTCCCCGCCCGTATTTTCATGGGCGACTTTGAACGAATAATGAGGTTCACACCATGACCGACTCCGCTCTCACCACCGACATCGCCTCCGCCTCCGCCGGCCCTCGCTGCGACAAATACGTCGGCAAAACCGGCGCGCAAATCTTCCACGACATGATGGCTGAACACGGCGTCACCGCCATCTTCGGCTACCCCGGCGGGGCCATCCTCCCCGTCTTCGATGCCATCTATCAATCCAAAGCGTTCCAGTTCATCCTCTCCCGTCACGAACAAGGCGCGGGTCATATGGCCGAGGGACTCGCCCGCGTCACCGGACGTCCGGGGGTCGCCCTCGTGACCTCCGGCCCAGGGGCCACCAATATCGTCACACCCATCGCCGACGCCTGGATGGACGGCACACCCCTCATCGTCTTCTCCGGCCAGGTCGCCACCGGCGTCATCGGCACCGACGCCTTCCAGGAAGCCGATGTCACCGGCATCACCCGCCCCTGCACCAAATGGAACGTGCTGGTCAAAGACGTCCGCGATCTGCCCCGCCGCATCAACGAGGCGTTCCACATCGCCACCACGGGCAGGCCCGGACCCGTCCTGCTCGACCTGCCCAAGGACATGACCGCCAGCACACTCACGCAACCCGTCCGCACCGCCCCCTACCTGCCCGGCTACGCCATCCGCGAACTGGGCGCCAGCGCCAACATCGACCGCGCCGCGGAAATGATCAACCGCGCCAAACGCCCGCTGCTCTACGTCGGGCAGGGGGCGATCCTCTCCAACGCCGTCGCCGCCCTGCGAGAAGCCGCCATCCGCGCCAACATCCCCGTCACCACCACGCTCATGGGCCTGGGCGCGTTCGACGAAGATCATCCCCTGTCCATGCATATGCTCGGGATGCACGGCTCGGCCTACGCCAACTGGGCCATGGACCAGGCCGATGTCATCATCGCCCTCGGCGCACGCTTCGACGATCGCGTCACCGGCGACCCCCGGAAGTTCGCACGCGGAGCGCGCGAAGCCGAGCGGCGCGGCGAAGGCGGCATCATCCACTTCGACATCAGCCCCGAACAAATCAACAAAATCATCCAGGCCACCGTTGTCGTCCAGGGCGACGCCCGGCAAAATCTCGAAGCCATGCTTCCGCTGCTCAAGTTCGCCCCGCGCACCGATTGGATCGAACAGTGCGACAGGTGGAAAGCCGAACATCCCTTCCGCTACCAACCCGATGAACGCGAAGCGCATCTCAAACCCCAGCAGGTCATCGAAGAACTCGACAAGCAAACCCGCGGCGAAGCGATCATCACCACCGGCGTGGGCCAGCACCAGATGTGGGCCGCTCAGTTTTACACCTTCAAACATCCGCGCCAGTGGGTCACCAGCGGCGGGCTGGGCACGATGGGCTTCGGCGTCCCGGCCAGCATCGGCGCGCAACTCGCCCGGCCCGACAAGCAAGTCATCAACATCGACGGCGACGGCTCCTTCTGCATGACCGGCCACGAAATGAACACCGCGTCGCAATACAACATCCCCGCCAAGACCATCATCCTCAACAACGATTTCCAGGGCATGGTCAAACAGTGGCAGGACTTGTTCTACCAGGAACGATACAGCCACACGCAGATGCACAACCCCGACTTCGTGAAACTCGCCGAGGCGATGCACTGCAAGGGCTTCCGCGTCACCAAAGCCGCCGATCTGCCGAAGGTGATGGAAGCATTCCTCGCCCACGACGGCCCGGCGATCATGGACGCGGTGGTCGAAAAACACGAACACGTCTATCCCATGATGCCCGCCGGCAAATCCGTCGATGACATGGTGCTCGGCCCGAAACCCAAATGATCGTGCATGATTGTCGGGATGAGTTCATGTAAACTGTATTCCACAATGGTTTCCCGGTTGGGTCATCGCGATCTCTGTCTCAGGTGCCAATATGAGAATCACAAGTATTAACATTCAGGGATTTCGAGCGATCGAAAGCCAACGGTTGGACTTTGAAGATCGTTTACGCAGGCCGCGTCCCGTTACTGTAATCGCCGGCCCCAATGGTTGCGGCAAAACCAGCATTCTGTTCGCGGTGACGAACGCATTACGAGGAGTAATGGGCTATCGCACAGAGGATGTGCCGCCTCCCTCTCAAGATGATATCCGTTTGCCATCGGGTCGCGGTGGCTGGCACAACGCGCCATCGGAAACGCGTGTTGAAGTGGAACTGGCCATTAGTAAGGATGAACAGCAGGCCATACGAAAGGTTCTTCAAATCGTGGGATGGGATGTTCCTCCCGCGTTACCCGATGATCGCCTTAAAGTAACTTGGCGGTATCCACCCGGATTTGACAAAGATGGCAAACCTCATTCGGTGTTTTCCGCAGATGTATCTCCGGCGATATTTCACATTCGATCTTGGTTGGCCGGACGGCGTTTGGCTATCAATGCGTGGCAGAATCGAATGCCGGGAATGACCGTTGACTTGCTTCTTCAAGTCGGTGGACTTTGGCTATTTCCACAGGATCGAAACCTTTTATACCGAGTTGTCTCCGGAAATGGAACGGCGGGTCAAACTTTAGATGACAATCCCATGATTGATATGAAGCAGGACGCGGAGTTTGAAGATGCACGATCGGGAAGTCGCCCCGAACGGAGTGTGTCGAATATTCTTAAATTCTTAAGCGAATATGTGTGGGCCAGAGATGAGAAACTTCCCCCTGAACGGAACTGGGAAAAGCGGGTTCAAGAGTTGTTCAATAAAGTGTGCGCTCCTAAAGAATATGTGGGTTATAAATATCGGGGAGATTCCCCGCTTGGGGCACCGGTTATCCGTGATGGCGATGCTCAATATCCCCTATCGCAAGCTGCTTCCGGTGAATTGGTCGTTCTTGAATACGCGACCCGTTTAACTTATCCCAGTCCGTTGGATCGAAGCATTATCCTCATTGATGAACCCGAAATTCATCTCCATCCAACGTGGGTACGTAAACTTTATATGGCGTTACCGGAGTGGGGGCATGAAAATCAATTCATACTTACAACCCATTCTCTCGAATTAAAACAACGGGCACAGGCGGATGGTTGCCTTGTGGATCTCGGCTCATTGGACTCTTAACACCGGGGAGAACGTCATGAATTCAAAGTATGATGGTTTATATCCCCTTCCAGGCAGTCTGGCGATTTTGTGCGAAGGGGATGTCGCGGGATATGAAAAGGATACGATTGAAAAATGGCTCGTTAAGAGCCGTGACATAGCGGCGGTTGATGTGTGGGCTTGCGGGACCAAGACCGCAATTTTTGGATTCGCGGATGCCATCGGTCGCTCTGTACCAATTTTTGCCATCGAAGACCGAGATTACCGTTCTTTGCAGGAAGCGGAGGGCGAGTGTCACGGTAATGCCCAAAGCCGCATCGACCGGGGAATCGCCGTCAAAGGTTGGTTGGCATGGCAACGTCATGAAATTGAAAATTATTTCATTGAACCCGACATACTGGTTCCCGTCCTCTCAACAGAGTTTGGCGTTGATTCCCATATCGTAACGGATCGGTTGAATCAACTACTCAAGGTGCAGTGTATCGATCAAGCCGCCAGGGCAACATTGGCGCGTTTCAAATCGGTTTTGCCGGATAAACACGCGGTGGTTGGGGGGCTTGATCCGAGAAAGTACCGGCCTAAATGGAATAGCGAAAGCCGAGCGTTTGATTTTCCTAAGATTCAAACTGTGGACCAAGGCCTTGCAGAGATTATTCAGAAAGCAAAGCCAAAGATGGCGATAGAAATCGACGAAAATACACAGTTACAAGCGTTTCACGAGCAAGTCGCAGTCTGGAAAGATATGGACTCAGGGAAAAACGCATGGAAAGAAGACTGGAGCGGTAAAGAAGTTTTGCACGGCATGTTGCAGTGGATGGCGGGTGAATTCGGCTGGAATAATGCGCCAAATGAACCGCAATCGCCCATTGCGTGGGATAAGTTGAATCAAAAAGAAGCTAAGACCCAACTGCGGCATATCGAAAGCGTGTTGCAACGGTCTTTCGTTCGTGCATTTCTTGAATTTCTATCGGGCAGTGAAGCACATCCCATACGGTCTGAGTGGAACGAGCTTGCTGCTCGTATTGCCCGAAATGCGATGCCGTCTTAATTCAATGACAGTGTAAGGTCATCACCCCCCGTCGCCGCCCATCCCCGCTTCCCTCCATTGCACCACGAAACCCGCAGGCAGCGAGGGGGCCGCGTTGTCGATGGCGAACACGCAGCGGAACGTCTGGCTTGCCGGGTCGATCACCGGGTCGGCGAACTTCAGCTTCGCCCGCACATCCCGGTTCCCCGGCTCCCCGGCCGCCAGCGCGTCTTTCACCGACAACACCACATCCTGCGTCTCGTTGCGATAGCGGATGTTCCGCGACTGCTCGGTCAGTCGGGTGCGAAGATACGCGGCCTCGGCGGCGCGATTGCCGATCGGCTGCTCGAACTCCAGCCCGACCCGATACTCATAGTAATCGCCGTCCATTTGGCGATACCCGCCCGCCGCGTCGCCGTCCAGCCCGTAATGCTTGACCTGCCCCTTGAGGTCCAGCCGGGGAAGCGTCTGGTTTTGCGCCACGTCCTGTTGAATCTTCGCGTCGGCGAGCTGGAACAATATCTGCGACAGTTCCGGCCGCTCGTGAATCGCCGTGGGTCCGACGCCTGGTCCGGTTCCCCCCTGAATCTCCGCCGTGTATTGCTGATCCGCCGGCCCCCGCGTGATCGTCGCCGCGTTGTCCGGGTCGTTGACCGACTGACGGGCCTGCGCGATCACCCGCTCACGCACCTGCTCCACATCCGCTCGCCCAGCGGCGAATCGCAACCAGCCGGCGCCAGCGCGATCAGTATCGTTCCGGTCCATAAACCCACCCAGTGATGCGATGCCTTCATTGACCCCATCGCAGCAGTCTAACAAGACCATCCCCGTGATGAAAATGCCCCCGACCGGCCCGTCCCAGGGCGACAGGGCACACGACTCATTTTTCCAATAACGCCCGGTCCTTCCGCGCATGTCGCCGCAACGCCATCCGTGTGATCCGCGGAAGCAGATGGGCCAAGCTCGATCCGACGTGCGACCATCGCGCCGGCCAGACCTCCGGGCAGGGCCGCCTCAGACATTGCATGATCCGCCTCGCCACGTGCTCCGGCGTCTGCATGAAAATCGCCGGCGTGTTCTCGCGGATTCCGTCCCGCCCCGCCATCTTCGCGCTCACGTCGAAAAACTCCGTTTTCGTCCCGATCGGATACACCGTCGAAACGTCAATCCCGTACTCCTCCAACTCCACTCGCAACCCCGTCGCCAGCGCGTCCTGCGCCGCCTTCGTCGCCGAGTAATGCGCATAGAACGGCAAACCCACCCGCCCGACAATGCTGCTGGTCACCACGATGTGTCCCGATTTCCGCTTCTTCATCTGCGGCAGCGCGGCATGAATGCAACGCACCATCCCCCAGTAATTGGTCTCGAATATCGCCCGGTGGTCCGCATCGCCCAACGTCTCAATCCCCGCCATGAATCCGTAACCGGCATTGGCGAACATCACGTCCAATCGCCCGAATTGCCCGACCGTTTGATCGACCAGGCGTCGCACATCATCGTCGATCGCCACGTCGCAGGGCACGACCAGCGCCTGCCGCCCGGTGGCGCGCACCAGTTCGGCGACTTGTCGCAGTTTGTCTTCACGACGGGCCGCGAGAACGATGTGCATCCCCGCCCGCGCCGCGGCAATCGCCGTCGCCGCCCCGATGCCCGCCGACGCCCCGGTGATAACGATGACCTGATCGGTAAGTTTTTTCGTCACACGCCCAGCGTCCCCGATACCGCGCCAAAATGCAACCCCCGGAAGTATCCCCGGAAGTATCCCCGGAAGTGTCCCCGGAAGTGTCCCCGGAAGTGTCCCCGGAAGTATCCCCGGAAGTGTCGCTATTTCTCCCCCTCCCCCCCAAGCCCCGGAATGCCCGTCTTCGGGCTTTCCGGGGATCACTCCGCGCCCGGCAACCGCCCCGCCCGCAGCGCATCCATCGTCATCCGTATCGCCTTCACATCCCCCAATGCCCCGGCCTTCTCCGCATCGCCCAGCAACCACCACGCCTCCGCCGCCGACGGATCGTCCGCCACGATCCGACGCAGCATTTTCTCCGCTTCGTCCTTGTGCCCCGCCTGCTGTTCCGCCAGCGCGCCGATCAGTTTCATCCACAGCGAGCCGCCCTCGTCCTTCCGAGACAGTTCCAGCGCATCGGCCCATCGCCCGTCCTCCATCGCCTTCAACGCATCATTCATTTGCGCGACACGCCGCTTGCTGATCGCCTCCACATCTGTTTTCGTTGGTTCACTCTTCCCTACTTCCGGGGGCGGGGGCGGGGGCGTGCGAAGCAGCACCCGCCCCCCTGCCGCCTTCAATTCCACCGCGATCTTCTCATCGGTCAGCGGCGTATCGACGATAATCGGCTCCCTCGGCCCGGCGTTCACCGTCTGCCGATACGTCTTCAACCCCGCCGTCACCGTGATCTGCGCATTAATCAATCGCCCAAACGGTGCCACCGCGATCATCCATTTTCCGCCCGCATCCTTCGTCGCATTGATCGCCACCGTCTCACTCGCATCGCTCGCGGGTCCGATGCCCGACGCGATGCCGAGGGTGATTTGCGAAGTGAACGCGCTGTACGCAGGCAACGGTATCCGGTTGGCATTCACATACACCGTTCTCCAATCCGCTTCCGCCAGTTCCGGCCACGCCTCCTCGGTCATCCGATGATCCCGCACCAACACGACATTCACATCGGCATCCTTTTGATACCAACCCGTCAGGTTGTCGCCATGCAGGCAACTGATCCGGTTCGATCTTGGAAACTTGAACGACCACCCCAGCGAGTAAGGACGCTTGGATTGTTCCGATGCGTTTTCGACGCGCAACACCCACGTCACGACCGCCACGCCCGGCCGCAAATGCAGATAGGCCGTCGTCCGATTGTCTTTGCCAGAGCATTGCCGCATCGCCAGCGTCGCGCTGCCGTCCTCATTTGTCATCACCGAATGCTTCCAGGACGAGATTGAAACGTCCTGTTCATTCATCCATCCACCCATCCAGCCCCGCACGGACAGTTTCACCCGCCGGCCCTGATTGTCCAGGCCGTATATTTCCGTCGCATCTCGCTCTCCTTTGACCACCACCTCCACCAACCCGTTGCTCAGCGTGATCGTCTTTTCATCCCGCGTCACCGTCACGCGATCCTGCGCCGCCGCCGCCGCTGAAACGCAAACCAGCAAAAACAAATGGGCCACGAAGACGCGAAGACACGAAGAAAAGAAAATTTCACCACGGAGGGCCACGGGGGACCACGGAGAAGAAAAAGGGAGTTCGCCGCTGATCTCGCGGAGAGGGAATAATGGTTTTGTCATGCGTTTGGTGTTGCTCCGCGCTCTCCGCGAATGCCGCGACAAAACATCCTCCTCCGTGGCCCCCCGTGGCTCTCCGTGGTGAATCATCCCGCTTTCTCTTCGCGCCTTCGCGCCTTCGTGGCCCATGTCAGCCCCCTTATCGTTGATACATGCCCACCCAC